>NZ_JBKFBI010000103.1:0-21395 GCF_053346095.1 Methylobacterium sp. A52T
GGCTCTGCGACGTCGGCGCCGGGACCGGCGCCGTCGGCCTCGCCTGCGCGGCCCTGGCGCCGGGTCTCCGGCCGACCCTGGTCGAGCGCGACCCGGCGCTCGCCGGGCTGGCCCGCGCCAACGCGGCCCTCAACGGCATCGACGCGCAGATCTTGGTCGCCGACGTGCTGGCCACCGCGGCGGAACGCCGCGCCGCCGGTCTGCTGCCGGACAGTTTCGACGTCGTGCTCACCAACCCGCCGTTCTTCGCAGCCGGCGATCACCGCGCCTCGCCGCATCCTGGCCGCGCCGCGGCCCACACCTTCGCGGGCGGCGATCTCGACGCCTGGATCCGCGCCTGCACGGCGATCCTGCGGCCCGGCGGGCGCCTCGGCCTCGTCCACCGGGCGGACGCCCTCCCGGCCTGCCTCGACGCGCTCCGGGGCCGCTACGGCGGGCTGGCGATCCGCCCGGTCCATCCCCGCGGCGACGCGCCCGCGATCCGCGTCCTGATCGCGGCGACCCGCGGCAGCCGCGCCTCGCCGCGCCTGCTGCCGCCCCTCGTCCTGCACGGCCCCGACGGCACCTTCACCGACGAGGCCGAGGCGCTCCATCGCGGCGCGCCGTGGCCGGCACCCTGATCGCCCGCGTCACGCCGCGAGGGCGGTGGGCTCGGCGTCGCGGATGCCGAGGAACCGCTCCACCTCCGGAAGGTCCGGGAAGGCGAGGAATTCCGGGCGCAGCGGCTCGGGCAGCCCCTCGAAGTTGAGCCCCGGGAACGTGTCGGGATGCGGGTAGAGCTGCCAGGCCGCGCCGGGCTCGACCGGGGGGAACAGGATCGCGACCTTCTCGGCGCCGAGGCGGACGATCCGCGTCGGGCTGTACGACAGGGTCTCGATGCTCCAACCGCGGTGGGAATCCCGGCGGGCCTTCATGGTGCGGCGGCTCGTCGCGCGATGCATGGCGGTCTCCTTCGGTGGGGGTGGAAGCGGGATCAGGCGGCGCTGCGGCGTCCGGCGCGCTTCGGCCAGCCCAGCGCCACGAGGCGGGCTTTGGCGTAGTCGCGCACCTCGTCGCGGGTGCCGGGCGGCATCGTCGCCAGGACGGCCTGGGTGGCGCCGTCCAGCATCAGGTCGGTGACCGCGTTGATGGTCTCGGCCTCGTCGATGCGGCGCTTGAGGTCGCCCTCGGCCTCGGTGACCTCGTCGAAGGCGGGCGCCTCCTCGAAATCCTCGTCGACGGCCCGCACTGGGACCTGGTGGGCCCGGAACTCGTCGGCCTCCTCTTCCGAGTAGACGAGGCCGTGCAGCTCGATGAGCTTGAGGATGACGCGGTCCTTCCCGCGCTTCTCGGCCATGGCGTAGACGTAGGCCGCCTGCTTGCCCGAGACGCGGTAGTTCACGTTGACCAGCGCCTCGCCCATGGACCACTCGACCCGCTCGGTGCCGGGCTTCGCGCCGGGCAGCCGGCCGGTCACCAGGATCACGGCCTCGTCGCGCTCGGCCCGGATGACGGTCGGCGGCTCGAACACGATGCCGGCCTGGGCGGCGATGCGCTCCAGGGTCTTGTGGTAGATGACGGCGGTCCCCTGGACGCGCCAGACGTTGCCCCCGAAGGGCTCGCCGTAGCGGACGAGGATGTCGGCGATCTGCTTGTCGGCGGTTCGCATGAGGCGCTCGTTCCGTCAGGATGAGGTCGCGTCGTCCACAGCTTTTATCGGCGACGCTCTTTCGTTCTCTTTTTGTTCACATCTATATGCGCAATCCGCCCGCGATGCGCAAGGCTCGGGCGGGAAAAGCTGCGGCCGCGAGCCTGCGGCACTGTCGGACGCGCGTCATCGTCCCAGCGCGCCAGTGGCGCCGGGGTATGGCCCGGGACGCCGCGAATAGGCGCGGTCAGGAAGCACAAATAGGAACAATGCCAGGATCGGAGCGCCGTGGGACGTCTCGGCGCGTGAGTGCGGGGCGCGGGTCCCCTCTCCCGTTCGAGAGAGGGACAGGGTGAGGGATCAGGCCTTTCAGGACGTGGCTCGACGCGGACGCGCGGCGAGGGTCTCGCCGACCCGCACGCGTCCCGTCCCTCACCCCAGCCCTCTCCCGCACGGGAGAGGGGGCGCGTCGCGGATGTCCCAGGAAGACGGTTGGGTGTCGACGCGATCGTCCAGGAGCGCGTCGGCTCCGACGCCCCATCAGCGTTGGCACCGTCTGCGACCACATTCCGGCGACCCCGCCGGCTGCGCCGCCGACCCGCATTGTTGCTGCACCGCACCCTAGGCTAGACCGCTTCCACGATGTCCGAGACAGCTGCCGCGATGACGCCTTCCCTCTGGACCCGCCTGTCGAACCCCAGCCACTTCATGCGGTGGTCGGGGGCGCTGGTGCCGTGGCTGACGGCCCTGTCCCTCGGCGTCCTGGCCCTGGGCCTGTACCAGACCTTCTTCGTGGTGCCGCCCGACTACCAACAGGGCGAGACCGTGCGGATCATGTACATCCACGTCCCGGCGGCGTGGCTCGGCGTGTTCTTCTACGGCGCGATGAGCGTGTCGGCGATCGGCACCCTGGTCTGGCGCCACCCGCTGGCCGACGTTGCCCAGCGGGCGGCCGCGCCGATCGGGGCCGCCTTCACGCTGATCTGCCTCGTGACCGGCTCGCTGTGGGGCAAGCCCATGTGGGGCACCTATTGGGTCTGGGACGCGCGCCTGACCTCCATGCTGATCCTGCTGCTGATCTACTGCGGCATCATTGCCCTGTGGCGGACCCTGGAGGATCCGAACCGCGCCGCCCGCGCGGTCGCGATCCTGACGCTGGTCGGCGCCGTGAACCTGCCGATCATCAAGTTCTCGGTGAACTGGTGGTCGACCCTTCACCAGCCGGCCTCGATCCTGCGCATGGGCGGCTCCACCATCGATCCCTCGATGCTCCACCCGCTGCTGGTCATGATCGCCGCCGCGACCCTCGGCGGGATGACCCTGCACCTCTACGCGATGCGCACCGAGATCATGCGCCGCCGGGTGCGGACGCTGACGATCCGCGAGGCCGAGCGCCTCGACCGCGCCCAGCCGCGCCTCACCCCGACACCGGCCGCGATGCCGGTCGGGCAGCCGGTCTAGGAGGGCCGCGATGGATCTCGGGTCTCACGGCGGCTTCATCCTGGCCGCCTACGCGTTCACGGCTTTGGTGATGGTCGCCCTCGTGGGCAACGCCCTGCGCGACCGCCGGGCGCAGCGGCGCGCCCTCAGGGGCTTCGGCGAGGACCGGCGATGAGCGCACCCCTCGACGACACCGCCGGTCGGACACCGCCGGTCCGCCGCTCGCTGCTGCTGATCCTGCCGGCGCTCGTCTTCGCGGCGCTCGCCGCCGTGCTGTTCCTGCGCCTGCGCTCCGGCGCCGACCCGGCCGCCCTCCCCTCCGCGATGATCGGCAAGCCGGTCCCGCGCTTCGACCTGCCCGCGGTGCCGGGGCTGACCGCCAACGGCACGCCGGTGCCCGGCTTGTCGAGCGCGGACCTCAAGGGCCAGATCACGGTGCTCAACGTCTTCGCCTCGTGGTGCGCGCCCTGCCAGGTGGAGCACCCGATGCTGATGCGGCTGGCGAAGGAGCCCGGCATCCGGCTCGTGGGGATCGACTACAAGGAGCCGAACCCCGAGGCCGGCCAGCGCTTCCTGACCCGGCACGGCGTCCCGTTCAGCGCCGTGGGGGCCGATGCCGGCGGCCGCGCGGCGATCGATTTCGGCGTCTACGGCGTGCCCGAGACCTTCATCATCGGGCCCGACGGCGTGATCCGCGACAAGCTGGTCGGCATCCTCACGCCGGAGAATTTTTCCAGCGTGCTCGCGCGGATCCGCGCCGCCGGGAAGGTGGCGGCGGCGCAGTAGCATCACGCCTCCGGCTGCGCTTTCTTGCGCTCGTAGCGGGTGAGCAGCGGCGTCTGCGCGAGGGCGAACAGCACGGTGATCGGCATGATGCCGAACACCTTGAAGTTGACCCAGAAATCCTCCGTCTGGGTCCGCCAGACCAGCTCGTTGAGCGCGGCCAGCACGAAGAAGAACACGCCCCAGCGGAAGGTGAGCTTGCGCCAGCCCTCCTCGGTGAGGCTGAACATCGAGTCGAGGACCACCGACAGCAGCGAGCGCCCGAAGACGAGGCCACCGAGCAGCACGGTGCCGAACAGGGCGTTCACGATGGTCGGCTTGACCATGATGAAGGTCTTGTCCTGCAGCGCCAGGGTCAGGCCGCCGAACACCACCACCACCACGCCGGACACGAGCGGCATGATCGGCAGGCGGCGCACCATCACGTAGTGGATCGCCAGAGCCACGACGGTCGCCGCGATGAACACGCCGGTGGCCACGAACAGCTTCTGGTCCGGGGCGACGCCGAACTTCTCGGAATAGGCGTTGCCGAGGAAGAACAGCACCAGCGGCCCGAGTTCCAGCGCCAGCTTCACGAGCGGCGGCAGGTGGCGGTGCGGGGGGACGGATTCGATCTGCATACGCTCGGTTGGCTCGGCTGCGGCGCTCACGGTAGGCTGGGAGCGTCGAACGGGATTCGCCGGGGTGTGTGTAACGCGGAGCGCGCGATGTCCATCACGATCGAGAATGCCGAGATCGAGGCGCTCCTGGCCGACCTCGCGGAAACCACCCGGCGGCCTGCGCCGGATCTGCTGCTGGACCTGCTGCGGCGGGAGCGGGAGCGGATCAACGACGAGGCGGCGCGGCGCATCGCCGAAGGGCTGGCCGCCGATGAGGCGATGCGCCGTCGCCTCAACGCGAGCCCGCTCGTGGACGCGCGTCCGATCGACGAGATCCTCGCCTACGACGAACACGGTCTGCCAGTGTGATCGTCGTCGATTCTTCGGCCTTCTTGGCGATACGTTTCGATGAGCCGGAAGCCGACGATTTCTCCCGTGCCATTGCCCGCGCAGACGGGATCGCGATGGCGGCAGCGACCTACCTCGAGTGTGCGATCGTGGCGATGCGCGCGGCGGACGGTCGTGCGGCGCTGGACGCGTGGATCGGGGCGCGACGCATATCGGTCGTGCCGGTCAGTTACGCGCTCGCGTAGATGGCCGCCGACGCTTTCGCCCGTTACGGCAAGGGTCGGCACCCGGCCGGGCTGAACTTCGGCGACTGCTTCGCCTACGCGCTCGCCCGGTCGCTGAACGCGCCGCTCCTGTTCAAGGGCGAAGACTTCGCCCGCACCGACGTGCTGCGCGCCGCCTAATCCTTCTCCAGCCCGGCGATCGCCCGGGCGAAGTCGCGGGCCGCGAAGGGCTCCAGATCCTCCACGCCCTCGCCGACGCCGATGAAGTGCACCGGCAGGCCGAACTTCGCCGCCAGCGCCACCAGGATGCCGCCCCGGGCGGTGCCGTCGAGCTTGGTCATCACCAGGCCCGAGACCGGCGCGGCCTGCGAGAACAGCTCCACTTGGCTGAGCGCGTTCTGGCCGACCGTGGCGTCGAGGACGAGGAGCGTGGCGTGCGGCGCCTCCGGGTCCTGCTTGCGCAGGACGCGGACGATCTTCTCCAGCTCGGCCATCAGGCCGGCCTTGTTCTGGAGCCGGCCGGCGGTGTCGATCAGCAGCACGTCGGTGCCGGCGGCGCCCGCCTGCTTCAGGGCGTCGAAGGCGAGGCCCGCCGCGTCCGCGCCCTGCGCGCCGCTCACCACCGGCGTGCCGGTGCGCGCCCCCCAGACCTTGAGCTGGTCGATCGCCGCCGCGCGGAAGGTGTCGCCGGCCGCGAGCATCACGGTGCGCCCCTCCGCCCGCAGCTTCGAGGCGAGCTTGCCGAGCGTCGTGGTCTTGCCGGCGCCGTTCACGCCAACCGTCAGGATCACGAAGGGCTTCCGGGCGGCGTCGATCGTCAGCGGCACCGCCACCGGCTCCAGCGCCCGCTCCACCTCCGCGGCCAGGATAGCCCGGACCTCGTCGGGCGAGATGCCCTTCTCGTAGCGGCCCTTGCCGACGGCCTCCGAGACCCGCATCGCGGTCTCCAGGCCGAAATCGGCCTGGATCAGCGCGTCCTCCAGGTCCTCCAGGGTCGTGGCGTCGAGCTTGCGCTTGGTGAACAGGCCCGTGACCCGGTCGGACAACGCCGACGAGGTCCGCTTCATCCCGGAGGTGAGGCGGCTCCACCAGCCCTTGGCCTCCGGCTCGCGGTCCGGCCCGGCGCCGGCGTCGTGCGCGAGGGCGGCGGCGCTGTCGACCGGCTGGATGTCGGGTTGGACGTCGGGCTGCACGTCGGGCTGCATGTCGGCGGGCGGCTCCACCACCGGCTCCCGGTTCACGTCGCCGGTGTCGACCGGGTCGGCGCCGTGCGCGGGATCGTCGCCGGCGGTGCCGGCCGGCGGACGCTCCGGCTCGCCCTCAACGGGCAGCAGGTCCGCCCCCTCGACCGCGTCCGGGACCGGCTCCCCGGTCTCCTCCGGCGGCAGCGGGACGTGAGTGACATCTTCCGCGGCGGTGGCGAAGTCCGGCTCCCCCTCGGAGGGCGAGGCCGCCCCGGCCGGCAGCTCGGCCTCGGGCTTGTCCTCGGCCTGTTCCTCGGGCGCGGGCTGGCCTTTGCGCCCGAACAGGCGTCCGAACCAGCCGGGCTTCTCCTCGCTCGCCATGAAATCGCGTCCTCGCCCCACCTTGCCCCGCCGACACCGACCCTCTAGCCGATCCGGATGTCCAACGCCTTCGACATAGGCGCGCGCCTCCTCTACCGCGATGCCCTGCTGCTCGTCATCGACAAGCCGGCGGGTTTGCCGGTCCATCCGGGCCCCCGCGGCGGCGAGACGCTCACCGACCACCTCGACGCGCTCCGGTTCGGCCTGCCCCGCCGGCCGGAGGCCGCGCACCGGCTCGACCGCGACACCTCCGGCTGCCTCGCGCTGGGCCGGCACGCCAAGGCTCTGGCGCGGCTCGGGAAGCTCTTCTCCGGCAGCGCCGTCGACAAGACCTACTGGGCGATCGTGGCCGGCGGTCCCGCCGAGGCGGAAGGCAGCATCGACCTGCCGCTGGCCCGCCGCTCGGACGATCCGCGCTCGTGGTGGATGAAGGCCGACCCCGCGGGCGACCCGTCGCTGACGCACTGGCGGGTGCTCGGCCGCGCCGGCGGGCAGACCTGGCTGGAGCTGAAGCCGGTCACCGGCCGGACCCACCAGCTCCGGGTCCACTGCGCCGCCTCCGGCTGGCCGATCCTCGGGGATGCCGTCTACGGCGGCGCGCCCCGCGGGAGCGCGCTGCACCTCCACGCGCGGAGCCTGTCGATCCCGCTCTACCCGAAGCGTGACGCGATCAGCGTGACGGCCCCGCCGCCGCCGCACGTCGCCGAGGCCCTGACGGCGATGCCGGCCTGAGCCGCGGGGTCATCCGGCGCGGGGCGACGGCGGCCGCCTCCATGCCGCGGACTGGCGACGGGGTTCGCACACGTCCGATAGAGAATACCGGCAGCGGCAGAGCGCGACGTGCCCCCTCTCCCGTGCGGGAGAGGGCTGGGGTGAGGAGCGAGAAGCGTCAGGATCGAGCGCGCGGTCGACGTGCGGGTCCGTCGAGTTCTCTGCGGTTGCCGCACACCCCTCACCCTGTCCCTCTCCCGCACGGGAGAGGAGACCCGCGTCACGGTCGGCTACGCAGGCCCTGCGTCGACGGGATTAGGTGGCGTTAAGCCCCGATGAGCCGCGCGCCGTCGTGGCCGGCGATGGAGACGGTGTGGAACGTCCCCGCCTCGGCCGCGTCCGCCAGCCGCACGGCCGTGAAATCCGCGCTCCGCCCGACGCCACCCCGCTCCGCCAGGACCGTCAGGCGGCGGCCCACCTGTGCGTCGAGGTGCCACCGCAGGGTGCCCGCACCCGCCTCGCGCAGCCGCGCCGCCCGCGCACGGATCACGTCAGGCGCAACCGGCGGCATGCGCGCGGCCGGCGTTCCGGGGCGCGGGGAATAGGGGAAGACGTGCAGGTGCGTCAGGCCGCATTCCGCCACGAGGTCGAGGGAGCGGGCGAACTGCGCCTCCGTCTCGGTCGGGAAGCCCGCGATCAGGTCGGCACCGAACACGATGTCGGGCCGCAGCCGCCGCAACGTTTCGCAGAAGCGGATCGCGTCGGCGCGCAGGTGCCGGCGCTTCATGCGCTTGAGGATCAGGTCGTCGCCGGCCTGCAGCGACAGGTGCAGGTGCGGCATGAGCCGCTCCTCCTCGGCGATCGCCGCCAGCAGGGCGTCGTCGGCCTCGACGGAATCGATCGAGGAGAGGCGCAGGCGCGCGAGGCCGGGGACCGCCCGGAGGATCGCCCGCACGAGACTGCCGAGGGACGGGGCCGTGCCGGGGAGGTCGCGGCCGTAGGCGGTGAGGTCGACGCCGGTCAGCACCACCTCGCGCCCGCCCCGCGCCACGATCGTCTCGACCTGCGCGATCACGTCCGCCTCCGCCACCGAGCGGGAGACGCCCCGCCCGAACGGGATCACGCAGAAGGTGCAGCGGTGGTCGCAGCCGTTCTGCACGGGCACGAAGGCGCGGGTGTGCCCGGCGACCGCCTCGACCCGCGTCGGCTCGGCCGCCCGCGCCGCCATCACGGCGCCCGGGCCGGTTGCGGCCGCAGACCAGCCCTCCGGCCGCAGCTTCTCGGCGTTGCCGACGAGGCGCGCGACCTCCGGCATGGCCGCGTAGGCCTCCGTCTCGACCTCGGCGCCGCAGCCGGTGACGACGATCTCGGCGCCGGGCCGCTCCCGGGCGATGCGCCGGATCGCCTTGCGGGCCTGCCGCCCGGCCTCGGCGGTCACCGCGCAGGTGTTCACCACCACCCGGTCGCGCCCGTCCGCCGCCGCGTGGGCCCGCAGGGCCTCGGACTCGACGGTGTTGAGGCGACAGCCGAAGGTGAGGGTCTCGACCGCCATCAGGCCGCGCTGTCGAACAGCTCCGGCGCCAGGGTCCCCTCGGCGACGAGCGCGACCGGGCCGGTCATCAGGACGTGGTCGTCGGCGCGCCACTCGACGAACAGTTCGCCGCCCGGCAGCGCGACGCTGGCCTGCCGGCCGATCATCCGCAGGCGCGAGGCGGCCACCACGGTGGCGCAGGCGGCGGTGCCGCAGGCGAGCGTCAGCCCGGCCCCCCGCTCCCAGACGCGGAGCTTGATCGTCTCGCGGCCCGTCACCTGCGCCACCGAGATGTTGGCGCGCTCCGGGAACAGCGGGTGGTTCTCCAGCATCGGGCCGATCCGGGCGAGGTCGAAGCTGTCCGGATCCTGCTCCACGAAGAACACCGCGTGCGGGTTGCCCATGTTCACGGCGCCCGGCGAGTGCAGGATCGGGTCGTCGATCGGGCCGATCTGCAGCTCGATCCGCCGGGTGTCGGGGAACGGCTCGGACAGGGGGATCTCGTCCCAGGCGAGCCGCGGCCGGCCCATATCGACCGTGAAGGCGCGCTCCGAGACGCGGCGCACGCCGAGCAGGCCGGCCTTGGTCTCCAGGGTGAGCCGGCCGCCCTCGGCCGGCCGCGCCATGGCCGGGTCGTCGAGCATCGCGTAGGCGACGCAGCGCGTGCCGTTGCCGCAGGCGCCCGATTCCGAACCGTCGGTGTTGTAGATGCGCATGAACGCGTCCGTGCCCGGGCTCACGGGATCGTGCAGGACCATCAGCTGATCGAAGGTCGAGCCGGGATCCTGGGCGATCGCCCGCGCCTCCTCGGGCCGGACTTTCGCCGCGGAGCCGCGCAGGTCCAGCACCACGATCGCGTTGCCGGCGCCGTGCATCTTCAGGAAGCGTCTGTGGGCGAGTGCGCTCATGCGGTCCCGCGGTTGGAGGAGGGCGCGGGCTATATCGCAAAAGCCGCCGCCCGGCGCGAGGGGTGCCACGGCGTGGCAGATGCGCCGCACCCGCGGCTCTCGTCCGCGGCGCCCTCGCGGGCCGTCCCGTTCGCCACTAGGTTACGCCGCGGGAGCCCGCGCGATCATCCGTGGGCCTCGACCGGAGCGCCCTACGTGATCCGCCTTCGTCCGCTCGTCGCCCTCTCGGCCGCCCTCGTGCTCGCGTCGGCCGGCCCGATCGCCGCCCAGCAGCAGCCCGCGCCGCCGCACTCCACGGCGCCCGCGCCGGCCCAGACGAACCCGCTGCCGACCACGACCGCGCCGAACCCGGTCGCGGACCCGGACAAGAGCGCGGCCCCGGCCCCGCAGCAATCGGTGGCGCCCCCGCCCGCGGGCCAGTCTGCGGCGGGAACGCCCCCGGCCACGGGCACGGGGACACCCGGCCGGCCCACGCTCATCGAGAAGGCCGGCGAGCCCGGCGACGTCGACGAGGTCACCCTCCCGGCCAAGCCCGCCGCGATCCTGTCCGGCAAGACCAAGTGGGAGGAGGCCGTGCCGAACCTGAAGCAGGCCTTCGCGCGGATCGAGGCCGACCTCGCCAAGCTCGGCGTCGCGCCGGCCGGCCGGCCGCTCGCGGTCTTCACCCGCACGGACGACGACGGCTTCGAGTTCGAGGCGATGGTCCCGGTGGCGGCCGAGCCGAGCCCGGCACCGGCCGAGACCGACGGCCTGCGCTTCGGCACGACGCCCTCCGGCAAGGCGCTGCGCTTCGCCCACAAGGGCTCCTACGAGTCGATCGACAGCACCTACGAGACGCTGACCGCCTACCTCGATGCCAAGGACATCGTCGTGCAGGACCGGTTCGTGGAGGAGTACGCCACCGACCTCAAGGACAGCACCGACGACAGCCTCGACGTGAACATCTACGCGCTGGTGAAGTAGGCGCGCACGGGCCGGCGGCGTCCCCACGCGATTGCCACGACCGCTTCGGGACCGAGCGCGGGTCCCCTCTCCCGTGCGGGAGAGGGACAGGGTGAGGGGCATGCGGCTTCCGGACAGGGCACGCGCGTCGACGGCACTCTCCGCCCTGAAGCGCCCGGTCCCTCACCCCAACCCTCTCCCGCACGGGAGAGGGGGCAGGGCGCGCGCCGCCGCCGGCCCTGCTCTCCGCTGGACGCGCGCGAACCAGACGAGGCGGACAGATCGCCGCTGCCCCGTACCGGCAGGAACAGGGGCGGCGGCTGGCGGATTCGCCCGACATGCCCGCCGCCGACCTCAGATCCGCGACCGTCCCGCGTTCACGCCGCAAGGCGGTCCCCGCCGTCGCGGATCCGGCCCTGGCCGAGAAGGCGCTCGCCGTCCACGCGCGGCTCTGCCCGGTCTACGGCTGCCCGATCCCGTACTTCCACAGCCTGGACCCGGTCAGCGAACTCGTCTCCTCGCTCCTGTCACACCGGACCCGCAACGCCGAATCCGGCCGGGCCTTCAAGGCGCTGCGGGCGCGCTTTCCCGACTGGGACGCGGTGCTCGACGCGGACGTGCCGGAGATCGAAGCCGCCATCGCGGGCGTGACCTGGCCGGAGCTGAAGGCGCCGCGCATCCGTGACGTGCTCCGCGCCCTGCGCGACCGGCACGGCAGCCTCGACCTCGCCTTCCTGGCCGACATGGAGGTCGAGGTCGCGCGGGAATGGCTGCAGGCGATCCCGGGCGTCGGGCCGAAGACCAGCGCGGCGGTCCTGTCCTTCTCTACCCTGCGGATGCCGGCGCTGCCGGTCGACAGCCACCATCACCGGGTCGCCCAGCGCCTCGGGCTGATCGGCAGGCGGGTCGACGTCGGCCCGTCGCACACGATCCTGCGGGCACAGCTCCCCGCCGACTGGAGCGCGCAGGACCTCTACGACAATCACGAGATCCTGATGCTGCACGGTCAGAAGGTCTGCCATCATCATCGCCCGGCCTGCGGGCGCTGCGTCCTGGTCGACCTCTGCCCCAGCGCGAAGCTGCCCTCGCGGGAGCCGTGAGCGCGTCCTTGACCATTCCGGCCTGCGGGTGCGAGTAACCCCGCGCCCGGACGGCGCGGAGCCCCGGTCTTATCTTGCTCAGGATCGGCGCCGATGGCCGCGTTCACCGAATTGGTCTTCTCGGGCGTCCAGCCCACCGGCAATCTGCATCTCGGCAACTATCTCGGGGCCGTGAAGCGCTTCGTGGAGATGCAGGACCGCGACGCGCAGTGCCTCTACTGCGTGGTCGACCTGCACGCGATCACCGTCTGGCAGGATCCCGAGGCCCTGCGCGGCCAGATCCGCGAGGTCACGGCCGCCTTCCTCGCCGCCGGCATCGATCCCAAGCGCTCGATCGTGTTCAACCAGAGCCAGGTGCCGCAGCACGCCGAGCTCGCCTGGATCTTCAACTGCGTCGCCCGCCTCGGCTGGCTGAACCGCATGACCCAGTTCAAGGAGAAGGCCGGCAAGGACCGGGAGAACGCCTCGATCGGCCTCTACGACTACCCGGTGCTGATGGCCGCCGACATCCTCGCCTACCGGGCGACGCACGTGCCCGTCGGCGAGGACCAGAAGCAGCACCTGGAGCTGACCCGGGACATCGCCCAGAAGTTCAACACCGACTTCTCGGGCTCGATCACGGCGCACGGCCACGGCGACGCGTTCTTCCCGATCACGGAACCGCTGATCGGCGGCCCGGCCGCCCGGGTCATGTCGCTGCGCGACGGCACCAAGAAGATGTCGAAGTCGGACCCGTCCGACAACGCCCGCATCAACCTCACGGACGACGCGGACGCCATCGCCCAGAAGATCCGCCGGGCCAAGACCGATCCCGAGCCCCTGCCCTCCGAGGTGGCGGGCCTGAAGGAGCGGCCCGAGGCCGACAACCTCGTGGGGATCTACGCGGCGCTCGCCGGGATCACCCGCGAGGACGTGCTGCGCGACTTCGGCGGGGCGCAGTTCTCCACCTTCAAGCCGGCTCTGGCCGACCTCGCGGTGACGAGCCTCGCGCCGATCGCCGAGGAGATGCGCCGCCTCACCGCCGATCCGGGCCATATCGACGCCGTGCTGGCCGACGGCGGCGCCCGGGCCGAGACCATCGCGGCGCAGACCCTCGACGCGGTCAAGGACATCGTCGGCTTCGTCCGGCGCGGTCCCAGCCTGCAGGCGGTGCGGTGACAATCCGGGCGCTGGTCTTCGACGTCTTCGGGACGCTGGTCGACTGGCGCTCCGGCGTCGCCCGCGAGGCGGCGCGGCTGCTCGCGTCCGTCGCGCCGGACCTCGATGCCGGCGCCTTCGCGGACGCGTGGCGCGCCCGCTACAATCCCTCGATGGAGACGGTGCGCTCCGGCGGCCGGCCCTACGTCGACCTCGACACGCTCCAGGCCGAGTCCCTGCCCGACGTGCTGGCGCAGTTCGGCCTCGCGGGCGTCTCCGAGGCCGTGCGGGGCGAGCTGGTCCAGGGGTGGCACCGGCTCGACGCGTGGCCCGAGGTGCCGGACGCGCTGCGGCGCCTGCGCGGGAAGTACCTCCTGGCACCGAACTCCAACGGGCATGTCCGGTTGATGGTCGACCTCGCCCGCCGCAACGGCCTGATCTTCGACGCGGTGCTCGGCGCGGGCTATTCCCGCGACTACAAGCCGAAGCCGGCGCTCTACCGCGACGCGGTCGCGGCCTTCGGCTTCGCGGCCGGCGAGACCATGATGGTCGCCGCCCACTCGAACGACCTCGCGGCGGCTGCCAGCCATGGGCTCGCCACCGCCCACATCGCCCGCCCGCACGAGCACGGCCCGGGCGGCGGCGAGACCGGACCGACGGTGCCGGTCACTCACGCGGCGCGGGATCTGGCAGACCTCGCCGACCGGCTCGGCTGCTGAGGACTTTTCACGGAAGGGTGCCATGGCCGACTGGAACCCCGCCCTCTACACCCGCTTCGAGGACGAGCGGACCCGCCCCGCCGCCGAGCTCCTCGCCCGCGTGCCCCTCGACGCACCGCGGATTGCCGTCGATCTCGGCTGCGGGCCGGGCAATTCCACCGCGCTGATCGCGGCGCGCTTCCCCGACGCGGAGGTGATCGGCCTCGACACCTCCCCGGCGATGCTGGAAAGCGCCCGCGCCCGCCTGCCGGGCCTGTCCTTCGCGCTGGCCGACGCCGCCACCTGGGTACCCGAGCGGGCCCCGGACCTGATCTACGCCAACGCCGTGCTGCAATGGCTGCCGGACCACGCGACCCTGCTGCCGCGGCTGTTCGGTCTCCTCGCCCCGGGCGGCGTGCTCGCCGTGCAGATGCCCGACAACCTCGCGGAGCACACCCATCGCCTGATGCGCGCGGTCGCGGCGGACGGCCCCTGGGCGGCCGCGATCGGCGATCCCGCCGTGGCCGGCCGCCTCGGGCGGATGCTGGAACCCGCCGCCTACTACGACCTGCTGGCGCCGCGCGCCGCCGACGTCGATGTCTGGCGCACCGCCTACCACCACCGCATGGCGGACGCGGCCGCCATCGTGGACTGGGTCAGCACGACCGGGCTCCGGCCGTTCCTCGACCCGCTGGATCCGGAGGAGCGGGCCGGCTTCCTGGCGGCCTACACCCGCGCGATCGAAGCCGCCTACCCGCCGCGCAGCGACGGGCGGCGCCTGCTCGCCTTCCCGCGCGTGTTCATCGTCGCCCGCAAGGCGCCGTAGCGCGGGCCGGCACGGCGACCATCAGGCCGCGCGCACCGTTCCGAGGAAGCGGCCGACCTCCGCCCGGAGATGCGCGGATTGCCGCGACAGGTCCGCGGACGATTCCAGCACCTGACCGGCGGCAGAGCCGGTCATGTCGGCGGCTTCGGCCACGCGGGCGATGTTCGTCGTCACCTCGCCCGTGCCGGCGGCGGCCTGGGTCACGTTGCGGACGATCTCCTGGGTTGCCGTGCCCTGCTGCTCGACCGCGGCCGCGATCGTCGTGGCCGCCCCGCTGATCTCGTCGACGCGCGTCGTGATGCTGCCGATCGCCGAGGCCGCCTGCTCGGTCGAGGCCTGGACGCGGGCGATCTGGCCCGCAATCTCCTCAGTGGCCCGTGCGGTCTGCTCGGCCAGCGCCTTGACCTCGGCGGCCACGACCGCGAAGCCCCGGCCGGCCTCGCCGGCGCGGGCCGCCTCGATGGTGGCGTTGAGCGCCAGCAGGTTGGTCTGGCCGGCGATGCCGCTGATCAGCGCCACAACGTCACCGATCTTCATAACCGCCGCGCTCAGATCCTCCACCAGCCGCACCGTGCGCCCGGCCTCGTCGGCCGCGGCCCGCGCGAGCTGCGCGGATCCCTGGACCTGACGCCCGATCTCCTGCACGGAGCTGCCGAGCTCCTCGGCCGCCGAGGCCGCGGCCCGGACGTTGGCGGCGGCCTCCTCGGCCCCGGCCGCGACGGTGGTCGACTGGCCGGCGGTCTCCGACGCCGTGGCGGCCAGCGCCCCGGCCGTGGCCTGCAGCGCGGTGGCCGCGTCCGTGACCGTCGCGACGATGCCGCCGATGGCCTGCTCGAAGCTGTTCGCCAGGTCCGCGGTCACCCGCTTGCGGTCCCGGTCGGCCGCCGCCTGAGCCTCCGCCCGCGTCCGCGCGTCGGCCTCCGCCTGCGCCCGCAGGCCGTCGCGCAGCTTCAGCACGGCACGCCCGACCAGTCCGACCTCGTCGCGGCGCCGCGCCTCGCGCACGTCCGCCCCGTAATCGCCCGCGGCCATGTCGCCGATGGTCCGGCCGAGGCCGCGGATCGGCGCCCCGACGAGGCGGTGCAGCGCGCCGAAGACGGCCGCGCACCCGATCAGCACGCAGAGGATCGAGATGCCGATCAGCGTCGCGCGCGCCCGATCGGCGGCGGCCGTGAGCGTCGCCACCGGCACCGCGACGACGATCGCCCAGCGGTCGGGCGTCTCGCCCGCCTGGATATGCTGCGCCATGTAGCGCCACGGCGCCCCGTCCGGGCCCGGCGCGTCGGTCACCGCCACGGCTCCCGCCGCGATCGCCTGCCGGGCCGCGTCGGCCGCCGACGCGTCGAAGCCGTGCATCGGCTTCCCGGCCGCCGCGCCGGTCGGATGCGCGACGGTCGTTCCGTTCGCCGAGACCACGGCGAGGTAGCCGGTCCCGAACGGCCTCACCGCCCCGAGGGCGGCATTCAGGGACCCGAGATCGATGTCGACGCCGGCGGTGCCGCGATACGTGCCGTCCACGGTGATCGGTGCGCCGAAAGACATCATGACGACGTCCTTCCCGGCCACCGGGTAGATGTAGGGTTCGATGGCGACCAGGCGGTTCAGCCGCTTCGGCCGGAGGTAATAGGCGCCGTCCGGCTCGGCCTCGTAGCCCGTGAGGACCTCGCGCTTGATCGTGCCGCTCCCGCGGTTCCAGTAAGGCATGAAACGGCCGCTCGCGTCCGAGGAGGCCGTGCCGGCGAAGGCGCGGTCGCGCCCGTCCAGGGCGTCCGGCTCCCAGCCCGTCCAGGTCGCGATCAGCTCGGGGTTGGCGCGCAGAAGCTCGCGCAGCAGCGCGTCGTAGATGTCCCGGTCTTGGATGCGGCCGGCGCGCAGGGCCGATGCCGAGGCCGCGATGCTCTCGGCAGTCTTAGCCGCCACCGTGAGGCGGAAGCGGACCTCGCGCGCCTCGTTCGACAGCGTCTCCGACTGTATCTTCGCGGCCTGCTCATCGAAGGAAGCGTCGATTCGGCGTGCGAGAAAAGTCGTCCCACCCGCGAACACCGCAGCGATCAGGATGCTGCAGATCAATGCGACGCGCAGCGGGAGCGAAACCATGGCCTTAACGATCCGGGCAAAGATGCGATCGGCAAATTTGCACGAAATTTATGACTCAGCACCCACATCGTCAAGAATTTTTTAACCCATGGCGCTGTCGATCACAGAATTTTTGCTGCATTTATATGTGATGCTGCAGATTTATACTTGGCATAATCTTATTTGACGGAAATTGAATTCCGCCCGTCACGCACCGGCCGCCCTGGACTGCGGAGCGGCCGGACTGGACAATCAGGCCTCGCCGCGGGCCATCAGCGCCTCGTACTCCGCGACTTCCAGCCGGCCCTCCCGGGCGACGCGGGCCTTGTCGGCGTCGCTGATCACGTCGCCCGCGAGGTCGAGGCGCTTCCAGGCGGCGAGCGGGGTCTCGCGGCCGGGACGCGGCACGTACTTGTTCTGCTCGAGCTTCTGATACTTGTGGATGTAGCGCGGGCAGTTGATCCAGATCTTCGTCACCGCGACCTTCACCAAGTACTTGGCCTCGATGTACGCGGCCAAGAGGGCGTCGTCGCGCAGCAGCGTCGCGTGGCCCTGCACGCGGATGCGGTGCGGCGTCTCGAAGTCGATGAACAGCAGGCCGACCTTGGCCTGCCCCTCGATGTTGCCCATCGAGTAGAACATGCCGTTGCCGTCGAAGCCCGGGAAGACGAGCGTCTTGTCGTCGAGCACCTTCACGAATCCCGTGGGGCCGCCCTTGTAGGAGACCGTCGGCATGCCGTCCGGGTCGACGGTCGAGAGGAAGAACATGTCGCGGGAGCCGATGAAGGCGGCCTCGTCCGGCTGGACGGTCTCGTGGACCCAATCCTCGTCGAGACGCACGGCGAGCTTGGTGGTGCCGAACTCCTCCTGCAGCGCCCGGTGCGCGTCGGAATAGAGCGATGCCATGCGTGTCCTCTCCGCTTGCCGGTCCTCGTACGCGCGGGACCGCTGGCGGGCTTATGGCCGGGACACCCCGTGTCGGGCAACCCGGAACGCGAAGGGCCGGTCACGCCTCCGCGTGACCGGCCCCCGCGCGTGCGCGGCCGGGCCGGGCCCGACCGCGCGGATGCGGATCAGTTGCGGGTCTTGTCGACCAGCGCCTTCTCGGAAATCCACGGCATCATGCCGCGGAGCTTGGCACCGACCTCCTCGATCGGGTGGGCGGCGAGCTTGGCGCGGGTCGCCTTGAACGAGGTCTGGTTGACCTTGTTCTCCAGCATCCAGTTGCGGGTGAAGGTGCCCGACTGGATGTCGTTGAGCACGCGCTTCATCTCGGCCTTGGTCTCGGGCGTGACGATGCGCGGGCCGGTGACGTACTCGCCGTACTCGGCCGTGTTGGAGATGGAGTAGTTCATGTTGGCGATGCCGCCCTCGTAGATGAGGTCGACGATCAGCTTCACCTCGTGGAGGCACTCGAAATAGGCCATCTCGGGGGCGTAGCCCGCCTCGACCAGGGTCTCGAAGCCGGCCTTGATCAGCTCGACGAGGCCGCCGCAGAGCACGGCCTGCTCGCCGAACAGGTCGGTCTCGCACTCCTCCTTGAAGGTCGTCTCGATGATGCCGGCGCGGCCGCCGCCATTCGCCGAGGCGTATGACAGGCCGAGGTCGTGGGCGTTGCCGGAGGCGTCCTGCGCGATGGCGATCAGGGTCGGCACGCCGCCGCCGCGGAGGTACTCGGAGCGCACGGTGTGGCCCGGGCCCTTCGGGGCGACCATCAGGACGTCGAGGTCCTTGCGCGGCTCGATCAGGTTGAAGTGGACATTGAGGCCGTGGGCGAACAGGAGCGCGGCGCCCTGCTTCATGTTGCCCTCGAGGGACTCGCGGTAGATGTCGCCCTGCAGCTCGTCCGGGGTGAGCATCATCACCACGTCGGCCCACTTGGCGGCCTCGGCGACCGACAGGACCTTGAAGCCCTCGTGCTCGGCCTTCTTGGCGGTGGCGGAGCCCTCGCGCAGGGCGATGACGATGTCCTTCACGCCGGAATCGCGCAGGTTGAGCGCGTGGGCGTGGCCCTGGCTGCCGTAGCCGACGATGGCGACCTTCTTGCCCTTGATCAGGTTCAGGTCGGCGTCGCGATCGTAATACACCCGCATGTCTGTCTCCTCTTAGACTTGGTGGTTCGGGTCGGGTTTGGCCCGGCCGTACAGGGCCAGGAACTGCTCGACGGCGCGGCCCGCATCGCGCCGGATCTCGGCCCCGTCGAGGTCGAGGGTCTCGCCGAGCAGAAGTCGGATCTGGATATCCCGGCCGACGAGGCCGAAGAAGGTGCGAAAGGCGGCCTCACTGTCGGCAAAGGTGAGCAGGCCGGCGGCGCGCCCCGCCTCCAGCACGGGCTTCACCCGTTCGCCGATGGCGAAGCGCCCGTTCGCCAGAACGATGCCGCCGAGATTGCTCTTGCGCGAGCCCGCATGCGCGATGGCGATGCGGTTCAGCGCCACCGAGGTCGGGCCGGTGATGACCTCCAGCCACGTCACGGCGAAGTCCTGCAGGCGCTCCCGCAGGGTTGCGCCGTCGAGCACCTGCGCGGCGTCGTGCCCGGCATGGACCCGGGAGGCCTGCCAGCGCACCGTCGCGGTCAGCAACCCGTCGCGGTCGCCGAACCACTTGTAGAGCGTCTCCTTCGAGCAGCTCGCCCGGCGCGCGACGGCGTCCATGGTGACCTGCTCGCCGTCCTCGACCATGAGGCCGAGCACGGCGTCCAGCACCGCCTGCTGGCGTGCTGAGGGTGCGTCCTGCTCTGCTGTGGCGCTGGCCTGCATCATCTCGAATGGCGTACCGTACCGTACGGTACGCGCTCTAGGCCGATTCGTTGATCGCGGCAAGAGGGTGCCGCGATCGAATTAAGTCAGCGCGGAAGCGGCAGTCCCTCGCGGGCGAAGACGGCCTGCACGGCCGGGCGTTCGGCGACGCGGCGGGCGTGGGCGGTCCAGGCCGGGAAGCGGCCGGCCATGTCGAACCGGAGCACCGGACCGTTGGCCCAGAACCAGAAGACCATCAGGTAGGCGTCCACCACGCTGAAGCGGTCGCCCACCGCCCAGCCGCCGTGCGAGAGGCGCACCTCGGTCATGGTGGCGAGATCGACATAGGTGTTGGCGGCCTTCGCCTTGATGCCCTCGAAGGCGCTCTCGTCCTCGGTGTAGCGCTCGGGCCGGCGGACATGGGCGTAGGTCACGTGGTGGTTGCAGGCGAGCCAGCCGAGCCACTCGTCGGCGGCGGCCTGCTCGCGGAGATCCGTCGGCCACAGCGCCTTCTCCGGCACCTGACTGGCGACGTGGCGCATGATGGCCGCGCACTCGGTGAGCACCCAGCCGTCCTCAATCAGGGCCGGGACGCGGCCGCGATCGTTGATCGCGAGATATTCCGGCCGCCGCTGGTCGCCCGCCGCGAGGTCGAGCTTGATGCCCTCGTAGGGTTGCCCGGATTCCTCCAGGATGATGTGGGCGGCGAGCGAGCAGGCGCCGGGGGCGTAGTAGAGAGTGCGGGCGGTCATGAGAGCCTTGTTGCTGTCGATGGTTCGCGGAAACGGTCCGCTTCTCAAACGGTCAGGCCGAGCAGCGTTCTGAGCTTGCCGCGCACCTCGGCGACAATCTCATCGGGCGCATCCCCGTGGCTCCGCAGGATACGGGCGGCCCTATCGATCGAACGGACTTGATCCACCAAGACGGCACCCGAGACGACGAGCCCGGCCGGTAAGAACACCTTCGTCGGCCACGGATGCGGGTTGCGCGTGATTGGGCAGACGATAACCCGACGGGTCAATTGATTCATGTTCGGATCCGAAACGACGAGCGCGGGTCGGATACCGTTCTGTTCGGTGCCGCGGACCGGCTCGAGGTCGACGAGCAGGAGTTCACCTGGCCTCGGCTGCCAATCAGTACGGGTCGTTGTCGTCATCGATGATCTCGGAGCCGCGATCCGGGCCCCAATCGACCGTCGGCGGCTCAGCTTCCGGGCCCAGGCGGCGGGCCTCGGCGATCATCTCTTCCATCGTGTAGACCGGCAGCCCATCGACATACCGGCGCCCGATCCATTGCGTGGACTCGGGCTGCGCGGGGCGCTTCGAGACGATCTCGACCGTCGCGCCCTCGCGGATGCCGAGTTCCTCGGCCTCCGCACTGCTGAGCCGCACGGCGAGATCGTCACCCCAGCGAATGACCTTGGCTTCCATCGCTCCGCCTCCTGCGGGGACGGCGCATCCTAGCAGAGGCGAGGGAGCAAGTCCTACAGCGGCTCCGCCCCGCGCCCCATGGCGGAGATGCCCGTCCGGCAGATCTCCACCAGCCCGATCACGCTCATCAGGCGCACGAACCGGTCAACATCCTCGGTGGCGCCGGTCAGCTCGAACACGAAGGAGTTGAGCGTCGCGTCCAGCGTCTTGGCGCCGAAGGCGGCGGCCAGCCGAAGGGCCTCGCTGCGGTGCTCGCCCTCGCCCTTCACCTTCACGAGGCAGATCTCGCGCTCGATGGCGTTGCCCTGGAGGGTGAGGTCCACCACCCGGTGCACCGGCACCAGCCGGTCGAGCTGCGCTTTGATCTGCTCGATCACAGCGTTCGTCCCGGTGGTCACGATGGTGATGCGCGAGATGTGGCGCGCCTCCTCGGTCTCGGAGACGGTCAGGCTCTCGATGTTGTAGCCGCGGCCGGAGAACAGGCCCGAGATGCGGGCGAGCACGCCGGGCTCGTTGTCGACGATCACCGCCAGCGTGTGCCGGTTCACCGGCTCGACGCGGACGGCATCGGGGTAGTGGGTGTTCATCGCGTTCATCGCCGGCCTCGTCCTCGTCGTTCGACCCATCGCCGCCGCAGCGGCGGAGCGCGGCCCCGCGGGGGGGCCGGGGCGCCCCCCCCCCCCCCCCCCCCCTCCCCCTCTCCCGGGGCACG
>NZ_JBKFBI010000104.1:0-21252 GCF_053346095.1 Methylobacterium sp. A52T
GTCCCCGGCTCCGCCGCGGAGGCGGGAGCCGGGGGGCAGCCGGGGGCCGTTCCGGCGCGCCGCACGCGTGGCGCGGGCCGTGTCGGGCGACAGGGCCGCCCGCACCGCGGCGCGGGCGCGGATCCTCAGATCGCCTGGACCTCGCGGATCTCCGGCAGGAAGTGCCGGAACAGGTTCTGCACGCCGTGCCGCAGGGTCGCCGTGGAGGACGGGCAGCCCGAGCAGGCACCCTTCATCTCCAGATAGACCACGCCCTCCTTGTAGCCGCGGAAGGTGATGTCGCCGCCATCGCCCGCCACCGCCGGGCGCACCCGGGTCTCGAGCAGGTCCTTGATGGTCACGACGGTGTCGTGGTCCGCCTCGTCGTAGAACTCGTCGCCCGGCTCGATCTCGCCGTGGCCGCCCTCGGCCATCACGGGCGCGCCGGACTGGAAGTGCTCCATGATCGCGCCGAGCACCGCCGGCTTGACCTGCGCCCAGTCCGAGCCGTCCTCGGCCTTGGTCACCGAGATGAAGTCGTGGCCGAAATAGACGCCCGCCACGCCCGGGACGGTGAACAGAGCCGCGGCCAGGGGCGAGCGGGCGGCGGCCTCGGCGTCCCGCGCCTCGAAGGTCGATTCCGCCAGCACGACGCGGCCGGGCAGGAACTTCAGGGTGGCCGGGTTCGGCGTGGCTTCGGTCTGGATGAACATGGTGGCGATACTCCGCTGCGCCGGTTCAAGGCCGGCCGGGACAGGCGCCCCGAGGCGCCGCCTCCCATGTGGACCGGCGATCGGATTTTCTCAACCTGTCGTCCGGTCCCGCCGGCGCGCGAGAGTGGACATTCGGCCGGCGGCGCGACAGGACGAACGCCGTCGAACGCCAGAGGAGCCGGCAGTGGACGTGACCGCGGACCAGACCCTCGCGCAGGACTTGCTGAAGGATCTGCGCGAGGCCCAAGCCAAGCTGGACGCGGCGCGCGCGGAAGCGGCCTCGCTCAAGGTGCTGCTCGCGCTGCGCACGCATCAGCACGACCAGGCCTGGCAGGAGGGACAGCGCCTCGCCGCGGCGCTCGCGGAGGCGCAGACCCGCGCGGAGGCGGCCACGTCCGCGCGGGCGGAGACGCAGGCGAACGCCGCCGCGTCCGAAGCCGCCGCGATGGCCGACGAGCGCACCGAGGCGGTCCGGACCGTCCTGGGCGCGGTCCTCGCCAGCATCGGGCACCGCGCCCTCGACCGGCGGCGCTTCCAGGACCTGATCGCCCGGGCCGGCCGCGAGGCGCCGGATCAGGGTCCGGGCGCGGCCCGGCACGCCGTGCTGCTGACCGAGGCGCGGCGGGTGCTGGGGATCGACCCATAGGGCCGCCCGAAGCGCGCGCGCACCGCGACCGGTCGCCGGCGGCAGGGTTAACCGACGCTTAACCCGGCTCTCCCATCGTCGTCCCCGGGACGGACAGGAGATCGACCGCATGCTGATCAGCGAGCACCACGTGCGCGAGTGCGCCTACTACATCTGGGAGAACGAGGGCCGGATTCACGGGCACGCTGCGGCCCACTGGATCCGCGCCGAGGCCGAGCTGCGCGCGAACGCGATGCTCGCGGCCGCCGCGTCCGAGACGGTCGAGGCCGCCGCGATGGCCGCGCCGGTGAAGACCGCCGCCAAGCCGGTTGCCAAGCCGGTCGCCAAGACCGCTGCCACCAAGACCGCCGCTGCCAAGCCCGCCGCCAAGCCCGCCGCCAAGCCCGCCGCGTCGAAGACCGCCGCTGCCAAGCCCGCGGCCGTGAAGGCCGCCGCGAAGCCGGCGGCCCCGAAGCCCGCCCGCGCCTCGAAGGCCGCGGTGACCGCCGGCCTCGCCGCCAAGGCGAAGTCCGCCCGGACCCCGGCCTCGATGCACTGAACGGCCGGCGCCCCGGCGCCACCACGGCCTCTCCCGAAGCCCGCCCCTCACGCAGGGGCGGGCTTCTGCCGTTCCTGGGCCCGGCGCGGAACTCATGGGCCCGGCGCGGAACAGGCCGGGCGCCGGCAGGTTGTCCGGCCTGATGCGGGCGCAGGGCTCCGCGACGGGGCGGCGATGCGCGCGGTGATCTTCGACATCGACGGGACGCTGCTCGACAGCGTCGACCTGCATGCCCGCGCCTGGGTGGAGGCCTTCGCGCATTTCGGCGTGCAGACCGGCTTCGCCGAAGTCCGCCGGCAGATCGGCAAGGGCGGCGACGAGCTGATGCCGGTCTTCCTGTCGGAGGAGCGGATCGCGCGGGAGGGCGAGACCATCGAGGCCTACCGCTCAGACCTGTTCAAGCGGCGCTACCTGTCCGAGGTCCGGCCGTTCCCTGGTGTCCGGCCGCTGTTCGAGCATATCCGCTCCGCCGGGCTGAAGATCGCGCTCGCCTCGTCGGGCAAGCGTTCCGAGGTCGAGCACTACACCGAGATCCTGGAGATCGGCGATCTCGTCGACGTCGCCACGAGCTCGGACGACGCGGACCGGTCCAAGCCGCACCCCGACATCTTCGAGGCCGCCCTGGCGAAGCTCGACGGCGTCCCGCCCGACGCGATCATCGTCGTCGGCGACACCCCCTACGACGCCGAGGCCGCCGCGAAGGCGGGCCTGCGCACCGTCGGCCTCCTCTGCGGCGGCTTTCCGGAGGCGGACCTGAGGGCGGCCGGTTGCGCGGCGATCTACCGAGACCCCGAGGATCTGCTCGACCGATTCGCGGAGTCGCCGCTGGTGGGCCGCTGAGCGGCGGCCCGGCAAGCGGATTCCGTGGCAGGCCCGGCGTCGTCCACACATTCCCGCCACGCTGTTGCAGCGCGGTGACGCGGAGCGATGCCGGCTACGTATTCACGCGAAAAGGACTGGTGCCCGTCGATCGAAAGGCGTAGCGACCCGCCCGCCAATCTGGACTCCTTCGAAGGACGAGCGCCTCGCATGCCCCAGACTCACCAGGCCGGCCCGGCACCGCGCTTCGTGCCGGTCGCCAAGTCGCTGCCGGAGCAGATCGCAGACGCGGTCGAGAGCCGGTCGACCCCGCTCAGCCAGCTGCTCCGCCTGATGGCCGCCCTCGATGCCGAAGGCGGGCACGAGGCCCTGCGGCTGCGGCTCCGCGCCCGGATCGGCGCGCCGCTCGACGCCTGACCCCGCGTCGCGGGTCAATGCCGCCGGTGCCGATGGCGCCGGCCACCCCGCTTCGCCGCCGGTGCGGCCGCCTTCGCGACGCGGTCCATGCAGGCGAAGTAGATCCGGCGCCCGATCTCCTCGAGTTCGAGACCCTGCGGGTTGGGCGCCGAGAACACCTTCGCGCGGGCCTCGTTGCGGCAGGCCGCGTCCTCCGGGCTCCGGATCGGCGGCTCGGCGCGGGCGGCCCCGCCGGCCAGGGCCGAGACGATCCATATCGCTGCCACGATCGATACGCGCGCGCTTGCCAGGGTACTCGGCATACTGACGTTGGGACCTCACTCGCTCGGGACACAGATAGAGCGTCTCGATCACCCGTGAAGCTTGGTCAGAGTGCGGGCTCCGGCAATAATCGACAGCCTTCGCGTCAGGGCACGATCCAGCGGCACGGCCCTCCGCCGGCGACGGTCAGGCACTCGTAGGGCGCCCCGCCGATCAGGGCCCGCTGCTCCACGGTGCCGATCGCGCCGCGCTGGATCCGCCGGCAGCCGGCCTCCGAGGGGGCGGGGCCGCCGCTACCCGAGGCCGCGTCGATCCGCCGGGCGGCGATCAGCGTCTCGCAGGCCATCACCGTATCCGCCCCCTGCGCGCGGGCAGCCCGGGGCGCGACGGCGACGGGCAGAGCGGCGAGGACGAGGATCGCGGGGAGAACCAGTCGGGATCGGGAACGCATCGCGGCCTCGGCTGCCCGCGCCGCACGGGCGCGTCGCGGTTCGGCCGCCCTCAACGCGTCGCCGCGCGCGTTGGTTGCCGCGTGCGGGCACGCCCCCCCGAACGCGACGACGCCCGCCTTGCGGGCGGGCGTCGTGGGCGTCCGAAGCTCGGGTGAGCCGACGGCCTGCGCTCAGCGCTTGGTCTTGACCTTCGCCTTGCGGGCCGCGTAGCGCGCGTCGCGCTGGGCCTTCTTGGCGGCCAGGTCGGCCGACTTGCGCTCCTGCGCGGCGGCCAGTTCGGCGGCCTCGCGGGCGATCTGGGCGGCGAGTTCCGCCTCCTCCCGCTGACGCTTCTCCTCGGCGGCCTTCCGCTCGGCGGCGATCCGGGCAGCCTCGCGCTCGCGGGAGCGCTCCTCGCGGGCCTTGGCGACCTCGGCGCGGGCCTTCGCCTTGGCGATCACCTCGGGGTCATCGGCCGCGGGGCGAGCCTTGAACTTGGCCAGCAGGGCGGCCTTGGCGTTCTGCGAGTTCTGGCGACGGTCGTCGAAATTCCTGTAGTCGAATGCGCTCATCTGACCTTTCTCAGTTGGGTACGTCTCGCGTGTCGCGGGGACATCCGGCGGGGCCGGGCACGTACTGAGTCTGCAGGTTCCGACGCCATCCCCGCGCCCCGGAACCGCACCGATCCACCGGCTGTACCGATGGTCCGACCCGAGCGTTCGGCCTGCGTCTGAACGCTCGGGTCGGACCATTGTTCGAAGATCGCAGAGCCCTTAATCAGAGCTTCACGCGAGATGCAATCGGCGAGACCTGCGCAGGCGGCCGGTCCAGCGACAATCCCGGCCCACTCTGTAAGAGTTTCGACCCGCGGTGCGGAAATACCTCAGGCCGTCGGCCGGCAGGGGCTTCGGTGCTCGACAGGCGGGCGCGCATCCATCCCCTGGACTTGCCTGCCAGCCCTAGATGGGTCGCCAGCAGGGCGAAGACAAGATTCGTGTTCTCCCAGCGCGCGTCGCGAGGCTCTCCGCTGAACGGACCTATACTTCCATCGCAAAGCAGACCTGCAAAATCGACAGCGTGATCACTGCCGGACCTTCGATCCGGCGAGGGGTCGCGCTTCCGCTCCGGCCTTTGAACATGCCCAGAATCTGCCCTCCCGCCACCGCCTAATTCTTGTGCACACGGATCCGAGCGCGTCGGATCCATCGCCAGCACGTCCCCGCCTGCCTATGATCTAGGCACGCGGGCGCGCGTTCGCGGCACAGGGCCTGCTTGCCGCGGTCGATCGCGTCCCGCGCGATCGGCCTGAGGAGCCCCATGTCCGAGACCCGCCCCCCGTACGATCCCGAGAGCTACGCCGCGGCCGCGGCGGCCCTGCTCGGCCTCACCCTCGATCCCGCGTGGATCGCCCCGGTGACCGCGAATCTGCGCGTCCTGGCCGCGGCGGCCGAGCTGGTGGAGGCCTTCCCGCTCGCCGACGCGATCGACGCTGCCCCGAGGTTCGAGGCGTGAGCGCGAGCGAGCCCTCGACGGCAACGGCGATCGCCGCAGCGATCGCCGATGGCCGGACCACCGCGCGGCAGGCCGTCACGGCGGCGCTCGACCGGATCGGGCGCCTCGATGACAAGGTCGGCGCCTTCACCGACGTGCTGTCCGCCCGCGCCCTGGCCCGGGCCGACGCGCAGGACGCCGCGCGCCGCGACGGGGCGTCGCCGGGCCCGCTGGCCGGCGTGCCGTTCGCGGTGAAGAACCTGATCGACATCGACGGCCTGCCGACCCGCGCCGGATCGAAGATCAACCGGGAGCGGCCGCCGGCCGAGCGGGACGGCGCCCTTGTCCGGCGCCTGGAAGCCGCGGGGGCGATCCTCGTCGGCGCCCTCAACATGGGCGAGTACGCCTACGACTTCACCGGCGAGAACATCCACGACGGCGACGCCCACAACCCGCACGCCCTGGATCACATGACCGGCGGCTCGTCGGGCGGCTCGGGCGCGGCCATCGCCGCCGGGATGGTGCCGCTCACGCTGGGCTCGGACACGAACGGCTCGATCCGCGTCCCCGCGGCGTTCTGCGGCTGCTTCGGCCTCAAGCCGACCTACGGCCGGCTGACCCGCGCGGGGAGCTTCCCCTTCGTGGGCAGCCTCGACCACCTCGGCCCGATGGCCCGGAGCGTGACCGATCTCGCGCTCGCCTACGACGCCATGCAGGGCCCCGATCCGGACGATCCGGTGGCGACGCTCCGCCCGGCGGAGCCGGTCCTGCCGCGGCTCGAGGCGGGGATCGACGGCCTGCGCGTCGCGGTGGCCGGCGGCCATTTCGCCCGCAACGGCGAACCGGAAGCCTTCGCGGCGGTGGCGCGCGCCGCCGAGGCGCTCGGCGCGCGGCGCACCGTCGAGCTGCCGGAGGCCCACCGCGCCCGCGCGGCCGCCTACCTGATCACCGCCGCGGAGGGCGCCACGCTCCACCTCGACCGTCTCCGGACCCGGCCGCAGGATTTCGACCCGGCGGTCCGCGACCGGCTGATCGCCGGGGCGATGATCCCGGCGCCCCACGTGGAGCGGGCGCAGCGCTTCCGCCGCTGGTACCGGGCGCGGGTGCTGGAGCTGTTCGAGACCGTCGACGTGATCCTGGCCCCGGCCACGCCCTGCCGCGCGCCGAGGGGCGGCCAGACCCACTTCGTCCTCGACGGCGTGACGCTGCCGGTGCGCGCCAATATCGGCGTGTTCACGCAGCCGGTCAGCTTCATCGGCCTCCCGGTCGTGGCGGCGCCGGTCCGGCTCGACGCCGGTCTGCCGCTCGGCGTCCAGATCATCGCCGCGCCCTGGCGCGAGGATCTCGTCCTGCGCGCGGCGCGCTATCTCGAACGGACCGGCGTCAGCACGGCGCCCATCGCGGAGCTTGCCCGATGATCATCGACGATCCCGCCGTGAAGGCCGAGGTCGAGGCCGCGTTCCGGGCCTACGAGACGGCGCTCACCACCAACGACGTCCCGACCCTGGAGGCGCTGTTCCGGGACGATCCGCTGACCATCCGCTACGGGATCGGCGAGAACCTCTACGGCATGGACGCGATCCGCGCCTTCCGCCGGGCCCGCTCCCCGGCGGGCCTGGAGCGGACCCTGGCGCGGACGCAGATCACCACCTACGGGCGCGACTTCGCCACCGCGATGACGCTGTTCACGCGCGCCAGCGCGCCGGGGAAGATCGGCCGCCAGAGCCAGACCTGGGCGCGCTTCCCGGAGGGCTGGCGGGTGGTCGCAGCCCACGTGAGCCTGATCGACGCGGACTAGCCGCGGAGCGACCCGCGCCCCGGCGGGGGCGTGTGGCCGCGGGCTTGCATACGGTCGAGCGTATTCCGCGCCGTCTGGCGCGGACCAACGCGAGTACCCGACCCGAGATGCTGTCCCGTCTGAGAAAACTCGGCGCCCGTGCGGCGCTGGCCGGCGCCCTGGCGCTCTCCGCGAGCTCCGCTGCCCTCGCGCAGGGGACGCTGCGGATCGGCATGACCGCCTCCGACATCCCGCTGACCACCGGCCAGACCGACAACGGCGGCGAGGGCATGCGGTTCATGGGCTACACGGTCTATGACGGCCTCATCAACTGGGACCTGTCGAGCGCCGAGCTGGCCTCCGACCTCGTGCCGGGGCTCGCGACCAGCTGGGGCGTCGACGCCAGCGACAAGACCAAGTGGACCTTCAAGCTCCGGCCGGGCGTGAAATTCCACGACGGCTCGGACTTCACCGCCGACGCGGTGGTCTGGAACCTCGACAAGCTCCTGAAGGCCGACGCGCCGCAATACGACCCGCGCCAGTCCGCGCAGGGCAAGACCCGCATCCCGGCGGTCGCGAGCTACCGGGCGGTCGACCCGCTGACCGTCGAGATCACCACCAAGGCCCCCGACGCGACGCTGCCCTACCAGATCGCCTGGATCATGATGTCGTCGCCGGCCCAGTGGGAGAAGCTCGGCAAATCCTGGGACGCCTTCGCCAAGCAGCCCTCGGGCACCGGCCCGTGGAAGCTGACCCTGTTCGCCCCGCGCGAGCGCGCCGAGATGGTCCCGTTCAAGGAGTACTGGGACAAGGACCGCGTGCCGAAGCTCGACAAGCTCGTGCTGATCCCGCTGCCGGAGGCCAACGCCCGGACGGCCGCCCTGCGCTCCGGTCAGGTCGACTGGATCGAGGCGCCGGCGCCGGACGCCGTCGCCTCGCTCAAGAGCGCCGGCTTCACCATCGTGACCAACGCCTACCCGCATAACTGGACGTGGCACCTGTCGCGCGTCGAGGGCTCGCCCTGGAACGACATCCGCGTCCGCAAGGCGGCCAACCTCGCCATCGACCGCGAGGGCCTGAAGGAGCTGCTCGGCGGCCTCGCGATCCCCGCCAAGGGCTTCATGCCGCCCGGCCACCAGTGGTTCGGCCACCCGACCTTCGACATCAAGTACGACCCGGAGGCCGCCAAGAAGCTGCTGGCCGAGGCGGGCTACAGCGCGGCCAAGCCCCTGAAGCTGAAGGTCGCGATCTCGGCCTCGGGCTCGGGCCAGATGCAGCCGCTTCCGATGAACGAGTTCGTCCAGCAGAACCTCGCCGACGTGGGCATCCAGGTCGATTACGAGGTCGTGGAGTGGAACACGCTGATCAACATCTGGCGGGCCGGGGCCAAGGCCGACATCTCCCGCGGCGTCTCGGCGATCAACTACTCGTACTTCATCCAGGACCCCTTCACCGGCTTCATCCGCCACCTGCAGTGCAACTTCGCCCCGCCGAACGGCACGAACTGGGGCTACTACTGCGATCCGGCGATGGACAAGCTGTTCGATCAGGTCCGCAACACCTTCGACAAGGCCGAGCAGACGAAGGTCCTGGAGAAGGTCCACGAGAAATACGTCGACGACGCGCTGTTCATCATGATCACGCACGACGTCAATCCGCGCGCGATGAGCCCCAAGGTGAAGGGCTTCGTCCAGGCGCAGAACTGGTTCCAGGACTTCTCGAAGATTACGATGGCGACCGCGGGTCGGTAGCGCCGCCGTCGCGCCCGCGAGCGATCGGAGGTACGCAACGGGTTCGCGAAGCCAGGTCTCCAGGAGGCGCGGGTCCCCTCTCCCGTGCGGGAGAGGGATAGGGTGAGGGATGAGAACAGTCCGGAAGAGTCGCGGCCTGTACGCGCATCGGCGGCCTGTTCAGTCCTGATCCTTCTCGACCCTCACCCCAACCCTCTCCCGCACGGGAGAGGGGGCGGGTCGCGCCTCGCGAGGATCTAAGCGTCTTCAAAGCCTCCGCGCGTCGGAGGCGACCGAACCGCGAGAAGATATCCATCGGCCAGAAGGCGAGTAATGCTGCTCTACATCCTCAAACGACTGGTCTACGTGACGCCCGTGGCGTTCGGGGTCAGCGTCGTCTGCTTCCTCCTCGTCCACCTCGCCCCGGGCGATCCCCTGAGCGCGGTCCTGCCCGCCGACGCCACCCAGGCCACCATCGACGAGATGCGGGCCGCCTACGGCTTCGATAAGCCCCTGCCGGTCCAGTACCTGATCTGGCTCTGGCACGTGCTGCACGGCGATCTCGGCACCTCGATCGCCACCGGCCGCCCGGTGCTCGGCGAGGTCAGCCGCGCCGTGGTGAACTCGCTGATCCTCGCCTCGGTGGCGACCGTGATCGGCTTCACCTTCGGCACCCTGTTCGGCTTCGTGGCGGGCTATCACCGCAACTCCCTGGCCGACCGGGCGGCCTCGGCCGTGTCGGTCTTCGGCGTGAGCGTGCCGCACTACTGGCTCGGCATGGTCCTGGTGATCGTGTTCTCGGCCAATCTCGGCTGGCTGCCGCCCACCGGGGCCGGGCCCGACGGCTCCGGCAACTGGCGGCCCGACTTCGAGCACCTGCGCTACCTGATCCTGCCGGCCATCACGATGTCGGTGATCCCGATGGGCATCATCGCCCGCACGGTCCGGGCGCTGGTGGCCGACATCCTGTCCCAGGACTTCGTCGAGGCCCTGCGCGCCAAGGGCATGGACGAGCGCGGCGTGTTCCGCCACGTCGTGCGCAACGCCGCCCCGACCGCGCTCGCCATCATGGGCCTGCAGCTCGGCTACCTGCTCGGCGGCTCGATCCTGGTCGAGACCGTGTTCGCGTGGCCGGGCACCGGCTTCCTGCTCAACGCCGCGATCTTCCAGCGCGACCTGCCCCTGCTCCAGGGCTCGATCCTCGTGCTGGCGATGTTCTTCGTGCTGCTCAACCTGCTGGTGGACGTGATGCAGACCGCCCTCGACCCGCGCATCGAGCGCGCTTGAGCCGGAGCCCGACGATGACCGTTCCCGTCACCGCGGCCTCCGTGGCCCTCGACGGCGGCGTCCTCGCCGCCGAGGGCGTGGCCCACGGGCCCGAGGCCGCCTTCGTCCCGTCGCGGGGCTTCTGGGGCCATGTCGGCCACCGGCTCGTGCGCGACCCCGTCGCCATGGGCGCGGGCGCCGTGATCCTGATCGTCGTGCTGATCGCGATCCTCTCGCCCTGGATCACCCCGATGGACCCCTACAAGGGCTCCATGCTGCGCCGCCTCAGGCACGTCGGCGACGCCACCTACTGGCTCGGATCCGACGAGCTCGGCCGCGACATGATCAGCCGGCTGATGCTGGGCTCGCGGCTGTCGCTGTTCATCGGCGTCACGCCGGTGCTGATCGCCTTCGTGATCGGCTCCGCGATCGGCATCCTGGCCGGCTACGTCGGCGGCTGGACCAACACGATCCTGATGCGCACCATCGACGTGTTCTTCGCCTTCCCGTCGGTGCTGCTGGCGATCGCGCTGTCCGGGGCGCTCGGCGCCGGCATCTTCAACTCGATCGTGTCGCTGACCTGCGTGTTCGTGCCCCAGATCGCCCGCGTCGCCGAGAGCGTGACCACGGGCATCCGCAAGCGCGACTACATCGACGCCGCCAAGCTGTCGGGCGCCTCGGCCCTGACGATCATGCGCGTGCAGGTGCTCGGCAACGTCGTCGGGCCGATCTTCGTCTACGCGACCAGCCTGATCTCGGTCTCGATGATCCTGGCCTCTGGCCTCTCGTTCCTCGGCCTCGGCGTGCGCCCGCCCGAGCCCGAATGGGGCCTGATGCTCAACACCCTGCGCACCGCGATCTACGTCAATCCGGTCGTGGCCGCCCTCCCGGGCGTCTGCATCTTCATCGTCTCGATCGCCTTCAACCTGTTCTCGGACGGGCTCCGGTCCGCCATGGAGATTCGCCAGTGAGCGTCATCCCGGACGCCCCCGACCCGTTCGCCCGCGACCGCGGCGGACCCGCCCAGCCGCTCCTGTCGGTCTCGGGCCTCGTCAAGCACTTCCCGGTCCGCAAGGCCGGCGGCAAGAAGCAGGTCGTCCGCGCGGTCGACGGCGTCGACTTCGACGTCCTGAAGGGTGAGACGCTCGGCATCGTCGGTGAATCCGGCTGCGGGAAGTCGACGACCGCCAAGCTGCTCATGGGCCTGATCGAGCGCGATACCGGCACGATGCTGTACGACGGCCAGCCGGTCGGCGAGCGCGCCATGCCCTGGCGGTCCTACCGTCGCCAGGCCCAGATGGTGTTCCAGGACAGCTACGCGTCCCTCAACCCGCGCATGACCGTCGAGCAGTCGATCGCCTTCGGCCCGAAGGTCAACGGCGTGCCCGCCCGCGAGGCGGTGGAGCGCGCCCGCGGGCTGCTCGCCCGGGTCGGGCTGGAGCCGAAGCGCTTCGCCGGCCGCTACCCGCACGAGATCTCCGGCGGCCAGCGCCAGCGGGTGAACATCGCCCGGTCGCTCGCCCTGGAGCCGCGGCTGGTGCTCCTCGACGAGGCGGTCTCGGCGCTGGACAAGTCGGTGGAGGCGCAGGTCCTGAACCTGCTCCTCGACCTGAAGGCCGAGTTCGGCCTGACCTACATCTTCATCAGCCACGACCTGAACGTCGTGCGCTTCATCTCCGACCGGGTGATGGTGATGTATCTCGGCCGGGTCTCCGAGATCGGCCCGTCCGACACGGTGCTCGACGCGCCGGCGCACCCCTACACCGAGGCGCTGCTCGCCTCGATGCCGTCGCTCGATCCCGACAACCGCACCCAGGCGGCGCTGCTCGCGGGCGACCCGCCGAACCCGATCGACCCGCCCCCGGGCTGCCGCTTCCACCCGCGCTGCGCCCTGGCGGAGGACGTCTGCGGCCGGACGGAGCCGCCCCTCGACACGATCCGGCCGCTGCACCGCGTCGCCTGCCTCGCCCGCCAGCCGGGTTCCGGCCACTCCGCGGCGCCCGCGGGCGCGCTGGCAGCATGAGCACCCCGATGTCCGGTTCAGAACCCGCGGTCGCCCTCGAGAACCTGCGCGTCGCCTTCGGCAAGGTGCAGGTCGTCGACGGCGTCGACCTGAGCCTGGAGCGCGGTCAGGCGCTGGCGCTCATCGGCGAGTCCGGCTCCGGCAAGAGCGTGACCCTGCGGGCGATCCTGCGGCTGTTCCCGGCGGGGCGCAGCCGGATCGAGGGCGGCATCCGGGCCGCCGGCAAGGACGTGCAGGCGCTGACCCGGCGCCAGCTCGCCGATTTCCGCGGCGGCGACGTCTCGATGATCTTCCAGGAGCCGCTGCTCGCCTTCGACCCGGTCTACACGGTCGGCCGGCAGATCACCGAGGCGATCCTGCGCCACGAGACGATCTCCAAGGACGAGGCGCGGAAGCGGGCGCTCGCCCTGTTCGAGCGGGTGCGGATCCCGAGCCCGGAGCGGCGGCTCGACAACTACCCGCACGAGATGTCGGGCGGCATGCGCCAGCGGGCCATGATCGCGCTGGCGCTGGCCTGCCGGCCGCAGGTCCTGCTCGCCGACGAGCCGACCACGGCGCTCGACGCCACGGTGCAGATCCAGGTCCTGCTGCTGCTCCGCGAGCTGCAGCGCGACCTCGGCCTGTCGATCGTGATCGTCACCCACGATCTCGGCGCGGCCGTGGAGGTCGCCGACCGGATCGCCGTGATGTACGCGGGCAAGATCGTCGAGACCGGCACGGCGCATCAGGTGGTGCTGAACCCGCACCATCCCTACACGATCGGCCTGCTGCGCAGCCGGGCGGAGGGGGCGCTCGCCAAGGGCTCCCGGCTCCAGACCATCCCCGGCAGCCCGCCCGACCTCGCCAACCGCCCGCCGGGCTGCCCGTTCGCGCCGCGCTGCTTCCTGGCCGAGGAACGCTGCCGCCGGGAGATGCCGCCGGTCGCCGAGATCGCCCCCGGCCACCGCGTCGCCTGCTGGCGGACCGAGGAGGCCTCGGCGGCCTACCGGGCCGGCCCGACACCCGTGCGCGCCGCCGAGCCGGTCCCGGCCTGACCTCGACGCCCCCGCGCCGAGGCTTTATCCGGCTCGGCGCGGTCCCGCGGCGGCGGACCGCGTCCGAACCGGCCGCGCGGGCGTCACGATGACCCAAGTCCTATCCGGGCCAGTCCCGTCCGAGATCCTGCTCGTGCCCCGGGGCGAGGCCGGGCACTTCCTGCCGGCGGCCCTCGGCTGGCTGGGCAAGCGGGTCACCGTCACCGCCCAGCCCGGCCCGGCGAACCACGTCCTCTGCCTGCCGGTCCTCGATTTCGTGCGCCTCGGCTTCCCGGAGGCGAACGGGCGCCTCGACCTGCTCGAACCGGGGGACGCCGAGAACCTCCGCGCCGGGCGCGCCGCGCTGCTCCTCGACCTCTCGAACGAGGGGCCGGGCCTGCACGCGCCGACCTTCGAGGCTCTGCACCGGAACCTCGAAGACCGCGGGATCCCGCGCGAGCGGGTGATCCTCGTCACGCAGAACCGGCTGCTGCGGCTCGACTACGAGCGGCTCTACGGCGAGGGCCTGCGGTTCTGGACCTTCGAGTTCTTCCCGCTCCAGGTCGCCCTCTGGCTGGACGACGCCGAGGGCCCGCGGCTCTTCCCCCAGCACCCCCTCGACCGCGTCGGCTACGCGCCCTTCGCCCGCGCCGCCGGCCCGGCCCGGTTCCTCTGCCAGAACGCGGCCCTGCGCTGGCACCGGGTGCTGCTCTACCGCTGGTTCCAGCTCAACGGGCTGGACCGGGACGGTCTGATCTCCTTCCACGGCATCGGCGAGGACAACCCGAAGGCGGGCGGCATCGACGTCTTCCACGCCCCGCCGGAGATCGAGGCGGCCTTCGGGCCGCTGCTCGCCGATGTCGGCAGCTGGATCCCGCGCCGGGCGCGGCGGATCGATGCCGATCAGGGCACCGACATGGTCATGACCCTCGACACCCAGGCCTACGCGGCGTGCGACCTGACCGTCATCTCGGAGACCGACTTCTTCGAGCCGGGCGTCGAGCGGATCACCGAGAAGTCGATCAAGGCGGCGGCGACGGGCCTGCCCTTCGTGACGGTGGGCGCGCCGCGCGCCGTCGCGCGGCTGTCCGAGTTGGGCTTCGAGACCTTCGGCGGCCTGATCGACCACCATTACGACCTCGTGTCCGACCCGGCCGAGCGGCTGCCGCTCGTGTTCCGGTCGATCGAGCGCGCCTGGGCCGCGTGCCGGGACGACCGGGCGCGCTGGCACCGCCTCGCCCGCGAGCAGGCCGAGGCCAACGTGGCCCACGCGCGGCGCGGATTGCTGCCGCAGTACGAGCGGGTGATGGTCGCGCCGCTGATCGAGCGGCTGAACCGGTTCATGGAGACGGGCGCGGTCCTCCACTGACCGCCGCCCGCAGGACCTCCGCCATGCGCCGCACCGCCGGCTCGATCGCCCGCACGGGCACGGCGGCGTAGCCGAGGAGCAGGCCCGGCTCCGCCGGCCCGGCGTGGTAGGCCGAGAGCGCGACCGCCGAGATCCCCGCGTGGCCGAGCGCCGCCGCGGCCGCCACGTCGCTCAGGGCCGCCCCCCAGGCCGGCCCGGGCCGGGCGATGACGTGCATCCCGCCCTCCATGGCGGCGATCGCCGCGACGTCCCCGGCGTGGCGGCGCGCGGCCTCGACCAGCGCCTCCTGGCGCAGGGCGTAGAGGCGGCGGGTCCGGCGCAGATGGCCGGCGAGGTGGCCGTCCTCGATGAAGCGCGCCAGCGCCCACTGGCCGATCCCGGGCGGGGCGGGACCGGTCTCGGCCAGCGCCTGGTTGACCGGCGCGACGAGGCCGCGGGGCAGGACGAGGTAGCTCAGGCCGAGGGCGGGCAGCAGCAGCTTCGAGAAGCTGCCGACGTAGATCACCCGGCCGCCGCGATCGAGGGTGCGCAGCGGCGCGAGCGGGCGCCCGGCATAGCGGTAGGCGCCGTCGTAATCGTCCTCCACGATCCAGCCCGAGACCGCCTCGGCCCAGGCCAGCAGGTCGAGGCGGTTCTCCAGGCTCATGGCGTGCCCGAGGGGGTAATGGTGGGCCGGCGTCACCACCGCGAGCCGCGCGCCGGGCGCCCCCGCGGCGGCCAGGGCCACCGACAGCCCCCCGGGACCGACCGGGACGGGGATCGGGTTCAGGCCGGCGCCGGCGAGGGCCTGCGCGATGCCCGGGAAGCCGGGCTCCTCGACCAGGGCGGTCTCGCCGGGATCGAGGAGCAGTTCGGCGAGCAGGCGCAGGCTCTGGCGGATACCCGCGGTGACGATGACGTCGTCGGCCTCGCAGGCAACCCCGCGCGCCTGCGCCAGGTAGGCGGCGATGGCGCCGCGCAGGGCCGGTGAGCCGCGTGGGTCCGGCCGCTCGGTCGGGCCGTGGCGCCACTCGGCCTGGAGCAGGCGCCCCCAGACCTCGAACGGGAAAGCGTCCTGCGCCGGCCGGCCGAGGGCGAAGGCGTCGGGCACGCCCGGACCCGCCATGTAGCGCCGGCTCGAAGCGGACACGAGGCGGGTGCCCCGACGGGACAGGGTCGGGGCCGGCTCGACGCCCGGGCGGCGGAGCGGGCCAGGCGCGGGCAGCGCGTCGTCCGGCAGCGTCGCGGCGACGCGGGTCGCGGAGCCCGGCCGCGCCGTCAGGTAGCCCTCGGCGGTCAGCTGCTCCAGCGCCAGGACGACGGTCCCGCGCGCGCAGCCGAGGTCGGCGGCCAGGACCCGCGAGGCCGGGAGCCGGGCCCCGCGCGGCAGCCGGCGCTCGAGGATCGCCGCGCGCAGGCCCTCCCGGAGCTGCGCGTGAAGCGGCGCCGCGGCCGCGGCGTCGAGGGTGAGCGTCAGGGGGAGGGGAGCCCGGGCCACGGGGCAAACTGGTCCAGTCGCGGTTCGAGAATTGGACCTTTCGCCTGGACCGCCGAACGGTCAAGCCCGGATCCGCAACATCGCCGCAGGACAGGCCCATGTACCAGCCGCCCCACTTCCGGGACGATTCGCGCGCCGCGCAGCACGCGCTGATCCGCGCCAACCCCCTCGGCCTGCTGGTGACCGCCGGGGCGGGTGGCCTGACCGCCAACCCGATCCCGTTCCTCCTGGACGACGACGGTCCCCACGGGGTGCTGCGGGCGCATCTCGCCCGCGCCAACCCGCAGGGTCAGGATCTCGCCGCGGCGGAGGAGTGCCTGATCGTGTTCCAGGGGCCGCAGGGCTACGTCACGCCGAGCTGGTACGCGAGCAAGCGCGAGCACGGCCGGGTGGTCCCGACCTGGAACTACGCGACCGTCCACGCCTGGGGCCGGCCGCGGATGATCGAGGATGCGGAGTGGCTCGGGCGCCAGATCGCCGACCTCACCGCCCTGCGCGAGGCGTCCCGGGCCGAGCCGTGGGCGGTCGCGGACGCGCCGGCGCCGTTCGTCGCCGCGCAGGTCCGGAGCATCATCGGCATCGAGATTCCGATCACGCGGATCGAGGGGAAGTGGAAGATGAGCCAGAACAGGCCCGAGGCCGACCGGCACGGGGTCATCGCGGGGCTGCGCGCCGAGGGCGAGGCGGGTCTCGCCGGGCTGGTCGCCGAGCGGAGCGGGCTGTGAGCGCGCGCCTCAACGGCTTCGGCCAGCCCGTCGGCCCGGCCCTGCCGGACTGGAGCCCGCGCCCGCGGCCGCCGCGCACGCCCCTGGAGGGCCGCTACTGCCGGCTCGTGCCGCTCGACGCCGCGGCGCACGCGGACGCGCTCTACGCCACCTACAGGGCCGCCCCCGACACGCGCGGCTGGACCTATCTCGGCGACGAGATGCCGGAGAGTGCGGAGGCCTACAGGGCGCGCCTGGCGACGCAGCAGGCGAGCGCGGACCCGCTGTTCCACGCGATCCTGGATCCCGCGACCGGCGACGCCCTCGGGATCGCCTCGTATCTGCGGATCGATCCCGGCAACGGCGTGATCGAGGTCGGCCACCTCCACTTCGGCCCGCGGCTGCAGCGGGCGCCCGCCGCCACGGAGGCCATGGCGCTGATGATGGCCCGCGCCTTCGACGAGCTCGGCTACCGGCGCTACGAGTGGAAGTGCGACAGCCTCAACGCCCCGTCCCGGGCGGCGGCGCTGCGGCTCGGCTTCACCTTCGAGGGCATCTTCCGCAACGCCGTGGTGGTGAAGGGCCGCTCCCGCGACACGGCATGGTTCTCCATCACCGATTCCGAGTGGCCGCGGGTCCGCGCCGGCTTCGCGGCGTGGCTGGACCCGTCGAACTTCGACGGGGCGGGTCGCCAGCGGCGCGGGCTCGCGGACCTGCGCGCCGCCGCGGGCTGAGCCGACTCAGGGGCCGCCGGCCAGGAACGCCTCCGCACTGCGCAGGCTGAGCGCCATGATGGTCAGGGCCGGGTTCGCCGCGAGCGAGCTCGGGAAGGTCGAGCCGTCGCAAATCCACAGGTTGTCGATGTCGAAGCTGCGGCCGTGCGGGTCGACGACGGCGTTCGTCCCGTCGCGGCCCATCCGGCAGGTCCCGAGCGTGTGGGCGACGCGCTCCAGCACCCAGACGTCGTCGGCCCCCGCCTCCTGCCAGAGATCGCGCATGACCTTCGTGGCGTGCGCGTTGAGGCGGTTCTCGTTGGTGCTGTAGCCGAAACTGATATGGGCCTTGCGCATCCCGTGCGCGTCGGTCTCGTCGGCGAGGGTCAGCACGTTGGCGTCGCAGGGCAGCGTCTCGCCGTTGATGCCGATGCCGGCGAAGTGGTTGTAGCGGTCGAGATAGTCGAGGAGCGGCTGCCCCCACAGGCCGCGCCCCCGCGCCGCCGAGTTGCCGAAGGTCAACGGCACCACGCCGAGGCTCTGGATCAGGTAGCCGCCGGCGAAGTCGGCACCGGCGCGGATGAAGTCCTCGGTGATCAGCGAGGACGGATAGCCCCGGTTCATGCGCACCTCGTGGTCGAAGGTGCCCCAGACCTGGGTCGCCACGTGCCCCATGTAGTTGCGCCCGATCTGGTCGCTGGAATTGGCCAGGCCGAGATGAAGCAGCAGGCGCGGCGTCTCGACCGCCCCGCCGCAGAGGAAGACGGCGCCGCAGCGCTGCCGCCGCTCCGCGCCGTCCTGCCGGTAGACCACGCCGGTGATCCGGCCGTCGGCGCCACGCTCCAGGCCGTGGACGAAGGCCTCGGCCCGGATCTCGGCGCCGCGGGCGACCGCGTAGGGCAGGTAGGTCACGTCCATGCTGGCCTTGGCGCCCGTGCGGCAGCCCTGGTGGCAGAAGCCGCAATTGATGCAGGCGTTGCGGCGGGGTCCGTCCTCGGACTGGAAGTCCCGCGAGACCACCGCGGCGGGCGCGTCCGCCCACCGGATGCCGCGGGCCTCGCAGGCCCGCGCCATGATCTGCGCCGGCCCGTTCCGCGGGACCGGGGGCAGGGGATAGCGGCGGCCGGCATCCCACGGATAGCTCTGCGCGCCGGAGACGCCGAGGAAGCGCTCGACCCGCTCGTAGAACGGGAGCAGGTCCTCGTAGGACAGCGGCCAGTCGACCCCTTCGCCGCTCTCGGTGTGGAGTCGGAGGTCGCGGGCGTCGGCCCGGGGCACGAAGGCGCCCCAGTGCAGCGTCGAGCCGCCGACGCCGGTCCCGCTGTTGTTCGCCCCGAAGGCCTCCGGGGTCGAGCCGCCGCTCAGCCGCTCTTCGGTCCAGTAGATCTCGTCCGCGAGCGTCTCGTCGAAGGCGAAGCGCTCCGGCGTGAAGTTCGGACCGGCCTCCAGGGCCACGACCTTCAGGCCCGCGGCGGCGAGGCGCGCGAGGAGCGGCGCGCCGCCCGCACCGGTCCCCACCACGACCGCGTCGACGGCCTCGTCCGCGCGGTAGGTCCGCATCCCCGCGAGGTTCATCGTCCCGCCTCCGTCCGCAGCGCCCGCGGCTCCCAGGGTTCCGGCGCGTCGAGTCCGACGGCGTGGAAGCCCGGCAGGTCGTCGGCGATCTCGCCCGGCCGGTCGCCGCCGGCACCGATGCCCGAGAAGCCGATCCGCGCCAGGGCCGCCGGGTGGCCGAGCCAGAGGCGGACCGCGTCGGCGCGGAGATCCTCGAACCAGAACCGCATCCGGTCGGCGTCGAGGCGGCCGCCGAGGCTCTCCGGAACCTTCAGCGCGGCGCGCGCGCACAGGGTGAGCAGCCCGTCCTGCTCGGCCGCGTCGAGAGTCACGAACGGGCGGTCGCGGGCGATGCGGGCGGCGGCGTCCAGCGTCCGAAGGGCGGCGCGGTAGGCCTCCGCGTCCGGCGGCAGGGCCGAGAAGCGCCAGCCGTCCCCGTCGCCGGAGGCCAGCCGCCGGTCGAGGCGGGCGGCCAGATCGAGGTGCGGCACCGGCACGACGCGGGCGAGGGCGGCTCGCAGGATCGCGAGTTCCACCGGGTCGAGGGCCGCCGGCCGATAGGCGGGATCGTCCGGCGCGGCGCGCTCAGCGAGCGCCTCACGGAGGCGGCTGTTCACGCGCTCGGAGGCGATCAGCGCCGCGTAAGCCGGCGGCACCGCCGGGCCGGCCTCGACGGGCGGGCAGGGCCGGTCACCGAGATGGGCGCGCAGGTGGTCGGCCAGGGCCGCGGGCCGCTCCAGCGGCAGGAGGTGGCCGACGCCGTCGACGGTGACGAGACGGTGGTGCGCGAGGTGGGGCGCCGTGAGGGCCCGCTGCGCGTCCGGCCCGAGGTCGGCATCCTCGGACCCGGCGAGGATCAGCGCCGGGGTGCGCAGGACGCCGACCCGGCGGCACCAGTCCTCGTTGGCGCCCTCCTCGAGCCAGGCTTTCCAGGCGGCCGGCTCGGCCCGCAGGACGTCGGCCACCGCCCGGGCCTCGCTTTCGGGATCCAGGCCATCGCCCACGTTGGCGCGCACGAAGGCTTCGGCCTCGCGGCGCCGGGTCTCCGGATCCGCGTCGATCCAGGCGAGCATCTCGGCGCGCCGGCCCTCCGGGATCGGCTCCGGGCTCGGCGGCGAGCCGGAGACCAGGACGAGGTCGGTGAGCCCCGCCAGCCCCGCCTCGCCATCCTCGGCCCGGCGCGCGAGCGCCAGCGCCACCTTGGCCCCCATGCTGTGCCCGGCGATCCCGTAGCGCGCCGGAGCCCGCGCGCGGATGGCCTCGGCCACGTGATCGGCCATGGCGGCGACAGAGTAGCCCGGCGTGCCGGCGGCATCGCCGAAACCCGGCAAGTCTACGGGCACGCAAGTCAACGGCGTCCCGTCGAGGGCGCGCGCGAGACGCTCCCAGCTTCGGGCACTTCCGCCCAGAAAGTGCAGGCAGAACAGGACTTCGGGCTCGGACATCGGCGAGACATCGCGCGGCACCGGATTGCTTCAAGCGTACGCGACGCCGCATGGCCGAAGTCTTGTCCCGGACCCGTTGGCCCGGCCGTGACCGCGTGCGATCAGGAGGATCGGAGGAGGCGGCGATGGCGGATCTCGAACAGGCCTGGCGCGTGGAGGAGGCCTGCCTCAACGCCTGGCCGAGCCCGCGCGAGCTCTTGGTCCACGGCTACCTGCTGCGCGCCGCCGGCGGCCGCTCGAAGCGGCAGAATTCCGTGAACCCCATGCGCGGGAGCGGCGCGCCCGGACCGGCCATCGCGGCGGCGCGCGCGATCTACGGCCGCCTGGGACAGCGCCCGATCTTCCGCGTGCCGGCCATCGCCCCGCAGATGGAGCCGCTCCTCGCCGGCGGCGATTACAGCGTGGTCGACGAGACCTGCACGCTGATCCGCGGTCTCGACGACCTGTCGACCGCGCCCGATCCGGCCGTGGCGGTCGCCGCGGCGCCCGGGCCGGACTGGCTGGCCCTGCGCGACGCGGTGAACCGCGCGGATGAAGCGGCCGCGCGGGTCTTCCGCGACACCGTCGCCGCCCTCGCCCTGCCGCGGGCCTTCGCGGCGGCCGCGGCCGAGGGCGGCATCGGCGCCATCGCTTTCGGGGTGCTCGACCGGGAGCTGATGGTCATCGAGGCGGTGGCGACGCCCGAACCGCTGCGCGGCCGCGGCCATGCCCGGCGCGCGGTCGGCGCGCTGCTGCGCTGGGGCCGCGGGGAGGGCGCGAAGGCCGCCTGCCTGCAGGTCGTGGCCGCGAACACGCCGGCGCGGGCGCTCTACAGCGCCCTCGGCTTCGAGCGCGAACTGTACCGCTATCACTACCGGGTCGGACCGGAGCCCGGCTGAGACGCGGG
>NZ_JBKFBI010000105.1:0-21247 GCF_053346095.1 Methylobacterium sp. A52T
CCCCCCCATGGCCCCCGCAGGGGCGGGCCGCGCCCGGGCGGTGACGCCGGGCCGCCCGCCCTCACACCAGCATCTTGCCTTCCTCGGAGATCACGTCGCCGAGCTCGACGCCGGTCTCACCGAGGTAATCGGACAGGAGCATCTCGTTGTGCGCCTTGCCCGACGGGATCATCGGGAAGCAGTTCTCGGTCTTGTCGACGATGCAGTCGAAGATCACCGGGCCGTCATGGGCGAGCATCTCCGCGATGGCGCCGTCGAGGTCGCCCGGCTTCTCGCAGCGCATGCCCTTGGCGCCGTAGGCCTCCGCGAGCTTCACGAAGTCCGGCAGGCTCTCCGAGTAGCTCTGCGAGTAGCGCGAGCCGTGCAGCAGCTCCTGCCACTGCCGGACCATGCCCATGTACTCGTTGTTCAGGATGAACACCTTGATCGGCAGACGGTACTGCACCGCCGTCGACATTTCCTGCATGTTCATCAGGATCGAGGCCTCGCCGGCGATGTCGATCACGAGCCCGTTCGGGTGCGCGAGCTGCGTGCCGATCGCCGCCGGCAGGCCGTAGCCCATCGTTCCGAGCCCCCCGGAGGTCATCCAGCGGTTCGGCTCGTCGTACTTGAAGTACTGGGCGGCCCACATCTGGTGCTGGCCGACTTCCGTCGTGATGTAGGTCTCGCGGTCCTTGCAGGCCTCGTAGAGGCGCTGCACGGCGTATTGCGGCTTGATGATCGTGCCCGACGGCCAGTAGGCGAGGCAGTCCCGCGCCTTCCAGGCGCTGATCTTCTGGAACCACGGATCGAGGTTCGACTTCTCGGGCCGAGACGGCAGGGCGCGCCATGCCTCCAGCATGTCGGCCAGCACCGAGGCGCAGTCGCCGACGATCCCGACATCGACCTTCACGACCTTGTTGATCGAGGAGGCGTCGACGTCGATGTGGATCTTCTTGGAGAAGGGCGAGAACGCGTCGAGCCGGCCGGTGATCCGGTCGTCGAATCGGGCGCCGACGCAGATCATCACGTCGCACTCGTGCATCGCGAGGTTGGCCTCGTAGGTCCCGTGCATGCCGAGCATGCCCAGGAACTTCTCGTCCGTGCCCGGATAGGCGCCGAGCCCCATCAGGGTCGAGGTGATCGGGAAGCCGGTCTCGCGGACGAGCTCGCGCAGCAGGCGCGAGGCCTCCGGGCCCGAGTTGATCACGCCGCCGCCGGTGTAGAAGACCGGCCGGCGGGCCGTCGCCATCAATTCGACGGCCGCGCGGATCCGGTCGGAATCGCCCTTCACGGCCGGGCGGTAGGTCTTGTGGCTCGCGATCTCCGGGCGCTCGTAGAGGCCGGAGGCGAACTGGATGTCCTTGGGCAGGTCGACCACGACCGGGCCAGGCCGGCCGTTCGCCGCGACGTAGAACGCCTCGTGCAGGATGCGCGGCAGGTCGTCGATCGATTTGACCAGGTAATTGTGCTTCGTGCAGTGGCGCGTGATGCCGACCGTGTCGCATTCCTGGAACGCGTCCGTGCCGATCAGGTGCGTCGGGACCTGGCCGGTGATGCAGACCAGCGGGATCGAATCCAGCATCGCGTCGGTCAAGCCAGTGACGATGTTGGTCGCGCCGGGTCCCGAGGTGACGAGGACGCAGCCGACCTTGCCGGACGAGCGGGCGTAGCCCTCAGCCGCGTGGACGGCGCCCTGCTCGTGGCGGACGAGGATGTGCTTGACGGCGTTCTGGTGGAAGAGCGCGTCGTAGATCGGAAGTACGGCGCCGCCCGGGTACCCGAACAGCGTGTCGACACCCTGATCCTGGAAGGCCCGGATGACCATCTCGGCCCCGGTCATGACCTCGCCGCCCATGCTCGTCTCCTCGCGCTCTCCGGAGCCACCGCGATCCCGTGATCGCCGCCCTGCCCCGTCCTCTCTCCCGGCACCCCCGTCACGCGGGGCGGTCTCCGCCTCGCCCGAAGGTGCCTCTCGCCCCGGTCACCCGTCTGCGCCGATCCCTTGCTGCCCTGGAGCGGGCAACAAAAAAGGGCCCCGAGGGACCCTGCATGCGCCACCGCTCGGATCGCGACCCTCGTTCAGGGCCGCCCCGTCGGTGACGCTACCGCTACAATAAGGACCGTCGTCATCGGAAACCCGAAACTGCGCCGCGGCGGCCCCATGATCCGGAACTGGCTCATGGTCGGCGCGCGGAGCGTCGGGCCTCTTAGCGGAGAGCGCGGAGCCGGTCAACGTATTCGGTGTGCCGTTTCGGTGTTTCGAGCCGCCTGCGCGGCGAGTTCCTGTGCCGGGTCCCGGATCAGGTTCCGCTTCGCTCGACCTGTCCGGGAAAGGGCGCGCCTCAAACGGAAACGCCACCCCTTTCCCGGGCGCATGCAGCGCCAGCGCAATGCGACCCGGGATCCAGCAAACTGACAAGCCGCGAAGCGGCGCCGCTCAGCCCATCGGCGGCGGGTAGCGGCGCGTCCAGCCGCTCGCCGCGTCGTAGGCGGCGCCGAGCTGCAGGCAGGCGAGCTCGCCGTGGTTCGGGCCGACGATCTGGATGCCGGTGGGCAGACCGGCCTCGCCGAACCCGGCCGGCACGGCGAGCGACGGGAGGCCCGACATCGTCGCGGGGATCGTGATCTGCATCCAGCGGTGGTAGGTGTCCATCGCCCGTCCGCCCACCGTCTCGGGCCAGCGCAGGCCCTTGTCGAACGGGAAGACCTGGGCGCTGGGCATGACCACGTAGTCGTAGGTCTCCATGAAGCGGCGCAGGGTCTCGTACCAGCGGGTGCGCCCCTCCAGCGCCGCGATGATCCGGTCGGCGCCGAGCGCCAGCCCTCGCTCGACCTCCCAGGCCGCCTCCGGCTTGAGCAGGGCCCGGTGGCGGGGTTCGTCGTAGAACGGGCGGAGGTTCGCCGCGACGGTGAAAGCCCGCAGCACCAGCCAATCCTGCCAGAGGGTCTCCATGTCGTAGCGCGGCATCGCCTCCTCGACGGTGCAGCCGATCTCCGCGAAGGCGGCGAGCGCCGAACGCCCGACGTCGAGCACGCCGGGATCGAACGGGATCTGGCCGCCGCAATCGCCGAGCCACGCGATCCGGGTCCCGCGGAAGTCGCGGGCGAGCGGGCTCGCGAAGGCGGACGGGTCCTGCCGGATGGCGTTCGGGCAGCGCGGGTCGTAGCCCGCCAGCACCGAGAGCATCAGGCCGATATCGCCGGGCGTGCGCCCGATCGCCCCGAGCACGCCGAGGTTCGGGCTGAACACGTCCTTGGCCTCGGCGGGGATCCGGCCCCAGCTCGGGCGCAGGCCGTAGCAGTTGTTGAAGGCCGGCGGGTTACGGAGCGACCCGGCATGGTCGCTGCCGTCGGCGACCGGCTGCATCCGCAAGGCGACTGCGACCGCGGCGCCGCCGCTCGAGCCGCCCCCGGTCTTGCCCGGGTCGTAGGCGTTGCCGGTGGCGCCGTAGACCGGGTTGAAGCTGTGCGAGCCCAGGCCGAATTCGGGGATGTTGGTCTTGCCGATGAAGATCGCCCCGGCGGCGCGCAGGCGTGACACCATGATCGAGTCGGTGTCGGCGACCCGGTCGGCGAAGATCGGGGAGCCCTGCGTGAACGGAAGCCCGCGGACCGGGTCGAGATCCTTCACGGCCAGCGGGAAACCGTGCAGCGGCCCGACGGCGTCCCCCCGCGCCAGCGCGGCGTCGGCGGCCTCGGCCTCCCGCAGGAGCGCGGCATCGTCGGCTAGGCCCACGAGGGCGTTCACCTGCGGGTTGATCCGGTGGATCCGCTCCAGATAGGCGCGCATCACCTCCGCGCAGGAGACCACCCGGCCGCGGATGGCGGCGGCGAGATCCACGGCGCCCATGGCGGTGATGCCGTCCTGTCGCGCGTCCTGCATCGTACCACTCCTTCGATCTGGCGGGCGATCTGGCGGGCTGCAGCGCTACACCGCGACGCGGGATCCGAGACCGTCTTTGCGAGCGCAGCGAAGCAATCCAGCAGCGATACGTCCTGCGAAGTCGCGCGGCCCTGGGTCGCTTCGCGCCGCTCGCGACGACGGCGCGCTGTCCTCAGCCTAGGCGGTCACACCACCGACCAGGGCAGGGTCTCCTCACCCCGGAACACGACGACTGCCGTGTCGTCGACCGCGACGGCCTCGGCGATGCGGCTCTCCCGACGCTCGAGAGTGACGGTCCCGGCATTGGGCTCCAGCCCGTGGAAGCGCGCGCCGTTGAGGGACGCGAAGGCCTCGAACTTGTCGAGCGCCCCCTCCTCGTCGAAGACCTGCACGTAGGTCTGGAGCGCGGAGGGCCCACAGAATACGCCGGCGCAGCCGCAGGACGCCTCCTTGGCGCCGCGGACATGCGGGGCCGTGTCGGTGCCGAGGTAGAAGCAGGCCTCGCCCGAGGTCGCGGCCTCGCGCAGGGCGAGCCGGTGCCGCTCGCGCTTGGCCACCGGCAGGCAGTACAGGTGCGGGCGCAGCCCCCCCTGGAAGATGTGCGTCCGGTTGATCACGAGGTGGTGCGGCGTGATCGTCGCCGCGCACCGGCTCCGGTGCTCCCGGACCACGTCGAGGATCTCCGCCGTGGTGGCGTGCTCCACGGTGACCTTCAGCCCCTGGTGGCGACCGAGCAGCGGGATCAAGCTGCCCTCCATGAAGGCGGCCTCGCGGTCGAAGATGTCGATCTCCGGGTCGGTCGCCTCGCCGTGGATCAGGAGCGGCATGCCGATCCGCTCCATGCGCTCCAGCACGGGGGTAATCCCGACGAGGTCCGTGACGCCCGCGTGCGAGTTCGTGGTCGCGCCGGCCGGGTAGAGCTTGGCGGCGACCCAGACCTTCTCGGCGAAGCCCCGCTCGATCTCGTCCGGGTCGGTGTCGTCCCGCAGGTAGCAGGTCATCAGCGGGGTGAAGTCCATGCCGTCAGGCAGGGCGGCAAGGATGCGCTCGCGATAGGCGCTGGCGGCCGCCACCGTGGTCACCGGCGGCACGAGGTTCGGCATGATGATGCCCCGGGCGAACTGCGCCGCCGTGTAGGGCAGCACCGCCTTCAGCATCGCGCCGTCGCGCAGGTGGATGTGCCAGTCGTCCGGCCGCCGGATCGTGATCCGGTCGACGGTCTTCGCGTCCTGGCGCTCGGCGGGGAACAGGTCGACGACGCTCATCGCGGGATGCCCCTCAGGACTGGCCGAAGGCGGAGATGCCGCCGTGGGCCGCCGACCATTCCGCCGGCGCGTTGAGGAAGCGCTCGACCTCGGCCAGCGTCTTCGGGTCGAAGGTGCCCATCTCCTTGGCCACCGCCAGCACGTCCCACCACGTGGTGAGATAGTGGAGCTTGATGCCGATCTCCTCCATCAGCGCGGCGCTGTCGGGGAAGATGTCGTAGTAGAACAGCACGAAGCAGTGATCGACCTGGGCGCCCGAATCGCGCAGGGCCTTGCAGAAATTGACCTTGCTGCGCCCGTCGGTGGCGAGGTCCTCGACGAGCAGCGTCCGGGCGCCCTCGACGATCTCGCCCTCGATCTGGGCGTTGCGGCCGAACCCCTTGGGCTTCTTGCGGATGTACTGCATCGGCAGCATCATCCGGTCGGCGATCCAGGCCGCGAACGGGATGCCGGCGGTCTCGCCGCCGGCGATGTGGGTCAGCTTCTCGTAGCCGATCTCGCGCACGATGGTGGCGGTGGCGAAATCCATCAGCGTCGAGCGCAGGCGCGGGAACGAGATGATCTTCCGGCTGTCGGTGTAGACTGGGCTCGCCCAGCCCGAGGTGAACTTGAACGGCTCGTCCTTGTAGAAGAGCACCGCCTCGATCTCGAGGAACATCTTGGCCGCTTCGCGGGCGATCACTTTCCGGTCGAGGGGCAGGAAGGGACTGGTCATGCGGCGTGCGCGCTCCGCTTGGGGCGCTCTCCGGGGCCTTGAGAACCGGCCCGGCCAGAGAGATCGCGTGGGAATAGGGCCTGACCGCCCTCCTCCGCCCTGTCTCCGCCAGCGTCAACCCTGATCGCGGCGCTATCCGCGCCTCACGCAGGTCTGCCGGCCCGCAGATGCGCGAGGTGCCGGATCGCCAGGGCGTAGCCGTGCGTGCCGAATCCCGCCAGCACGGCCGTGGCCGCGAGCGAGATGTAGGAATGGTGGCGGAAGGCCTCGCGGCGGTGGACGTTCGAGATGTGGCACTCGATCACCGGCACCTCGCAGGTGTTCAGCGCGTCGAGGATGGCGACCGAGGTGTGGGTGTAGGCGCCCGCGTTGATGACGATGCCGGCCGAGCCGACGCGGAACTCGTGGATCGCGTCGATCAGCACGTGCTCGGCGTTGCTCTGGCGGAAATCGACCGCGAGGCCGAGGCCGGCGGCCGTCTCGCGGCACAGGGCCTCGACGTCGGCCAGCGTCTCGCGGCCGTAGATCTCCGGCTGGCGCTTGCCGAGCAGGTTCAGGTTTGGCCCGTTCAGGACCAGGACGGTGTCGTTCATCGTGTGCCTCGCGGGTCGAGAGGTGCGGCAAGCGCCCGCAAGACTCAAGTCCAGGCTGTCATCCGGCCGGAGATGTCCCGCGCACGGACCTGCCGCCCGCGCCGAGCGGTTCAGATCCGGATCCCGCGGCGCTATCCCGGTCGCGGAAGCCCGATGCGGCAGGGAGGACAGGCGAATGGCAGGATCCCGGAGCGACGCGCCCGTGGTGATCGCGGTGGCGATCACCGGCTCGGTGCCGCGCAAGACCGACAACCCGGCCGTTCCGGTCACCGTGCCCGAGCAGATCGAGTCGACGCAGCAGGCCTTCGAGGCCGGCGCCACGCTCTGCCACATCCACGTGCGCAACGACGACGAGTCGCCCTCCTCCGATCCGGACAGATTCGCCGCCGTGCAGGAAGGGCTGCGCCGGCACTGCCCGGGGATGATCGTGCAGTTCTCGACGGGCGGGCGCGGGCGCGACCCGGCCGCCCGCGGCCTCTCGCTCAAGCACCGGCCCGACATGGCCTCCCTGTCCACCGGCTCGGTGAACTTCCCGACGATCGTCTACGAGAATTCCGCGAGCCTCGTGACCGACCTCGCCGGCCAGATGAAGCAGTACGGCGTCCGGCCCGAGATCGAGATCTTCGACCTCTCGCACCTGCACGGCGCCAAGCGCCTCGTGGAGGCGGGCCTGATCGACGCGCGCCCGCACGTGCAGTTCGTCATGGGCGTCCAGAACGCGATGCCGGCCGAGGAGCACCTCCTCGACATCCTGCTCGCCGAGACCCGGCGGATCCTGCCGGAGGCGACCTGGACGGCGGCCGGGATCGGCCGCAACCAGGCGATCGTGATGGACTGGGCGCTCGCCCGCGGGGCGGACGCGGTCCGCACCGGCCTGGAGGACAACATCCGGGTGACGAAGGACCGCTTGGCGGCCAGCAACGCCGAGCTCGTTGGCCTCGCCGCCGAGGCGGTGGCGCGCCACGGCCGCCGCGTCTCCACGCCCGCGGAGGCCCGCGCCGCCCTGGGCCTGGGTTGAGCGGGCGCGGATGTTGCCGCGGTCGCGCAGCGGAGACGGCGCCGGATCCATGCGCCTCACAACACGCACGCCGTCCCGACCGCGATCCCTGATCGTCGGCTGCACCGCCGCAGCCTGCGCGTTCCTGGCCGTGTCCTCGGAGGCTCCCGGGCAGGCCGGACCGGGATCGGCGGAGGCGCTCGTGAACGGGATCCAGACCATCCGGCGCGGCGACACCGTCACGAAGGTCGACCGGACCGGCAAGGGTGCGGTGCTGTGCATGCGCGGCATCCTGCAGGCGATGCGCGCCGTCGGACAGGCGTGCCACGCCGGCGCCGACCCGGACTTCCAGCAGGAACTGCGCGCCGCGCTCGCGCGCATCGATCGGTTCATCGCCGACAACGCCCCGGACAGGACCGTCCCGCCGCGCGACGGGACGACGGAGCCGGAGCAGCGGCCCGGCGCGGTCTGCGGCCGCGACGCGGAGGCCATGTACGAGGCCCTGCGGACCGGCGGCGCCGCGGGCCTGCGCGCCCAGGTCGACGACCTGCTCTCCATCCCGCGCGAGCCGGTCATGAATCCGTGCCTGTGAGCCGGCCGGCGACGCCGCGGATTCGGGACTTCGCCCGCGCGGCGGCGATCCCGCCCCACCTTCTCACGGCCGACCCGGCGTGCTAACGATCCGCCCGCGCGGGTGTAGCTCAATGGTAGAGCAGCAGCCTTCCAAGCTGAATACCCGGGTTCGATTCCCGGTACCCGCTCCAAGCCCGCCGCGCTCCGCGCCTTCGGGCTCACCCGTCAGACTCCGTCAGGCGACGCCCGTGAAGAAGGTGGCGTAGCCGTCGTCGTTCACCCGGGCGAGATAGGCCCGGTACGGACCGTAGCCCGACTCCTCCGGCCCGATCCGACCGTACCCGTGCGTGCCCGCCTGCTCGGGCAGTAGCGCCAGGGGCGCCGCGGCCGGGGTCAGCTGCGTGCCGCGCCCGGCGTGGAGCGTCGTCAGGACCCCGTACATCTCGCCCTGGATGTTGGGGCGGCACAGCACCGCGAGGCGGTGCTGCCCGTGCCAGTTGGTCACGAGGTAGATCATGCCCGACTGGCTCGGCACGGCGACGCTGCCGGATTGCGCGAAGGGGGCGTCGAGCCGCTCGGCCTCGCGGAACACGAGGCGGGCCGCGTCCGCGTCCCAGGCGATCTCGGTGCGGTAGGCGAAGATCGCGCCCGCCGACCCGAACGAGGGCCGCAGGGTGAGGTAGCGCCCCTCGATCCAGGCGACGCTCTCCCGCGAGTAGGAGCCGAGCTCGTCGGGCGCGTGGCGGGTCGCCTCCGGGGCCGGTCGCCCCGTCTCCTGGCGCAGGGGCTGGCCCAGGGCTTCCTCCAGGCGGATCGTCGTCGCCAGGGTGAAGGGCCTGCGGCCGGCGAGCGCCTTCTCCAGGGTCGAGATGCTGATCCGGGCCTCCTCGGCCAGCGTCTGCCGCGAGATGCGCCGGCGGGCCAGCGCCTCGCGCACGGTCTGGGCAATGGCGCGGCTCTGCGCCTCGGACAGTTCGATCTCGCTCACAGGCACGGCTCGCACGGGCTTGACCCGCACAGATCCGCACGAAACCGCACATTTGCGCAAGCGCGGTCAAGCTGATCGTCCACGCCGAGCCGTCAGGAGCGCTCCGGCTCCGGGTCCAGCTCGGTCTCGACGATCAGCCGGAGCGGGCCGGCCTGCAGCGCCTCCAGGGGCCAGCAGGTGACGAGGTCGAGATGCCGCCCCGGGGCCTGCGGGTCGATGCCCGACGCGTCCCAGCGGGCCACCCGCGTGCCGGTGACGCGGAAGCGCAGAATCCGGCCGTCGCGGCCGGTCATTGTGACGGGATCGCCGGGGCCGAGCTGTCCCAGCACCCCGAACTGCGTGTCGCGGTGGGCGGCGATGACCGCGGTGCCGGGCGCGCCGGCCTCGGGGGTGCCGTCCAGGTGGCCGGGGCCGAAGGCCAGGGCCTGGCCGCTCCCGCCCCGCAGCACCACGAAGCTGCGGCCCGCGACGGTGAGCCGGGCGACCGGCTCGGTGTCGGCCCAGGGCCAGGGCCGGGCGGGCCGACCCTCGGCCAGGGTGCGGGCGAAGGCGCGCTCCAGCAGCAACTGGGCCAGGGCGGCCTTGGCGGGGATCCAGGCGGCCTGCGCCGCGAGCCCGAGCCCCGCGAGGGTGAGGAGGGCCGCGAGGGCCTTCCCCAGTCCGGTCACCGTGGGACGGCTCATCGCGCGTCCCCGGTCCGCCGGCCGCCGGTCGTCAGGCCGGTGCCGAGCAGGAGACCCAGCAGGGCGAGGAGCAGCCCCAGGCCGAGCTGTGCCACGATGCCGGCCCCGGTCCGCGGCAGGTCGACCGCCGCGCCCTCGGCCCGGATCGGCACGATCCGCGCTGCCCCGTCGTCGGCGGGCGCGGTGCCCGGCCGGTCCGTGCCGAACACCTTGGCGAAGTCCCAGCCCGCCGGCAGGTTCAGCGGCAGGTCGGCGGCGACGAGGGGCGTGCCGGGCGCGCGCCGCGGCGTGGCGTCGACGGCCACGAGGCTGGTCAGCCGCGTCGTCAGGCCGTGCTCCAGGGCCAGCGCCAGGACGGCGGCGTCGGCCGCTTCCGCGCCGAGGCGCCCCGTGATGCGCGCCGTCTCGGTCTCGCCGATCCGGGACCGCGCCCAGACCTTGGAGATTCCGGCGCCCGCACCCGCCTCGGCAAGGGGGAGCGTCCGGGTCCAGGTCCGGCCGCCCACCCGGCCCGAGACGGTCACGGTCCCGCGGGCCGCTTCCTCGGCCGCCCCCGGCAGCCGCGCGGCGAAGACCAGCGGCTCGCCGCGATACAGGTCGGGCAGCGCGCCCGGCGTGACCTCGACGCCCGGGACCGAGAAGGTCGCGGTCAGGTCGGTGACCGCGGGGGATTCCAGCTTCTCGTAGAGCGCGCGGGTCCGCTCGCCGACCTGCGCGAGGTCGCGGATCTCGGTGAAGCTGCCGCGGCCGATCTCAGCGGCGTGGCGCATCAGGTGGCCGTTGGGCGCCGAGCCGATGCCGACCATGAACAGGCGCGTGCGCCCGAGATTGGCGTGGATCGCCGCGAAGATCCGCTCCTCGTCGCCGACGGCGCCGTCTGTGAGGAACACGACCTGCCGGACGCGCCCGTCCTCGGGGTGCGGGTCGGCGAACGCCGCCTTGAGCGGCGCCAGCATCTCGGTGCCGCCGCGGGCTTCCAGGGCGGCGACGAAGGCCTGGGCCTGCGCCAGGGCCTCCGGCGTCGCCGGGACGGGCGCGGGATGCAGCGCGTCCCAGGTGTCGTCGAAGCGGATGACGTTGAAGCGGTCCGACGGGGTCAGGCGGGCGAGACCGGCGAGCAGCCCGGCCTTGGCCTGCCGCATCGAGGCGCCCGACATCGAGCCGGAATTGTCGATGACGAAGGTGACGTCGCGCGCCGGCCGGGCGGCCGCGTCGGTCTCGATCGCCGGCGGGCTCACGGCGGCCAGCAGGTAGGTCCGGCCCGCCACTGTCTCGCGGAACAGGCCGAGGCCGGGCATCCGGCTCGGAACCGGCGCCCAGGTCAGCTCGAGGTCGCGGTCGGCCGGGACGACGCCGTCGGCGAGCGTGACGGTCCGCGCCTCCGGACCGGTCTCGGTCACGCGGATCGCGTGGGTCGCGCTGCGGACGTCACCGACGGGGAAGCCCGCCTGCAGCCGCACGGTGACGGCGACCGGGTTGGTCGGCGACGACAGGGCCGGGTCGAGCACCGGCGGGCTGATCCGGGCGCGATCCGGAACCGGGTCGCGCGCCTCTCCGGCCACGCCGTCGAGGGAGACCGCGTCCACCGGGGCGGGGGCGGGATTGTAGCGGGGCGCGACCACCAGGGGCAGGCGCAGCGTCCGCGTCTCGCCCGAGACGGGGATCGTCTGCTGATAGGTGATCTGGACCACCACCGTCTCGCCGGGGCCGATATTGGCGACCGCGTTGGTGAAGACATTGGGCCGCTCCTGCGCGGTCAGCGCTGCCGACTGCCCGGCCGCCTTCGCGGCCTCGTAGGCGCGCTTGGCCGCCGCCCGCTCGCGGATGTCGGCGACGATCACGCGGGAGCCGACGACGAGCTTCATCCCGTCGACGGCGGCGTCCTCCGGCAGGGGGTACACGTAGGTGCCCTCGACCCAGTCCGCCGTGACGTTGCGGAAGGCCTGGGTGACGGTGGCCCGGGCGGTCGGGCCGCTGACGTCGACGCTGATGTCGGTCGCCAGCTGGACGGCCTCGACCGGCGCGGTGCTGGCCGGCCCGCGCAGCGTGAGGCCGCCCCGGTCCCGGCCCGGCGCCGCGTGGGCGGAGGCCAGCATGATGAGCAGCGCCAGCAGCGCGAGGAAGAGCGGTGACAGCGCGGCGTTGCGGGGGGGCTCGACCGCGGATCGTGGAGCGAAGAACGGCATCGGGGAAACCTCCTGCGCCGGCGGATCGATGCCGGCTCGCCGCTGAAGCTCCCGCGCCAGCCCCTCCGTCGCCACGAGAAGCTTCGCCCTTTTCCAGGCTCGGTCCGCACCGGCCGGCCGCGCCCGGGCGGATCTGTGCGGAGCCGGTGCGGAGCTGTGCGTCCCGCGGCGCTTCCCGGCGGATCCGATCTCGACTTGACATATGCGCAATTTGCGTCTTAGTTATGCTCAACTTGAGTAGAACAGGCCCATGACCGAGTCCGAGTTCCTGGCAGGCTACGATCCTGCGGCCTACGAGCGGCCCGCCCTGGCGGTCGATCTCGTCCTTCTGGGGATCCGGGCGGGCCGGCTCGCCGCCCTCCTGCTGCGGCGGAGCCAGCAGCCGCAGGCGGGCCTCTGGGCCCTGCCGGGCGGGTTCGTGGGCATCGCCGAGACCCTCGACGCCGCCGCGGAGCGCGTCCTGCGCGACAAGGCCGGGATCGGGGGGGCGCGGCTCGAGCAGCTCTACACCTTCAGTGCCGTGGACCGGGATCCGCGGATGCGGATCGTCTCGGTGGCCTACCTGGCGCTGCTGCCGGAATCGGCCTTCGCCGAGGCCCTGGCGGGCCGCGCCGGGCTCGCGGCAGCGGCGCTGATCGTGCCCTGGGCGGGCGAGTCCGGCGGCCCCGTCTCGGCCGAGGCGGAGGACGGCGCCCCCCTCGCCCTCGCCTTCGACCACGCCGACATCCTCGCGCTCGCCGTGAAGCGGCTGCGCGGCAAGCTCGACTACACGGATGTCGGCTTCGCGCTGCTCCCGGAGCACTTCACCCTCCGGCAGCTTCAGGACGTGCACGCGGCGATCCGCGGCGCGCCCCTCAACAAATCCGCCTTCCGGCGCCGCATGCGCGACCGGGGCTGGATCGCGCCGACGGGCGCCCGCGAGGCCGGGACGGCGTTCCGCCCCGCCGAACTCTTCCGCTTCGACAGGTCAGGCCAGTTCTAAGCCTTTGTTTCCACGCGCTCTCTCGAGCCGAACCGGTATCCACTTCGGCAGAGAGCGCTTCGAGGAGCCCATCATGGCCACGGTCCGCAACATCGGTGTCATCGCCCAGCTCCGGAGCGAGGCGAGCAGCCACATCATCCGCTTCCGCAACGGCCGGGTCCGGCAGAGCGGGCGGGGTCTGGTCTTCTGGTTCCGCCCCGAGACCGCCAGCATCAGCGAGGTGCCGGTGGACGACCGCGAGATGACGCTCTTCGTCCGCGGCCGCAGCCGGGACTTCCAGACCGTCGTGGTCCAGGGGACGATCGGCTGGCACGTCGTCGATCCGGAGCTGCTGGCAAGCCGCGTCGACTTCTCGATCGACCTCCGCACCGGGCGCCTGCAGGGCGAGCCGATCGAGCGGATCGAGGCGCGCCTCGGCGGCATCGCCAGCCAGGCGGCGCTCCAGTATCTCGGGGCGAGCCCGATCGGCGCCCTCCTCGACGCCGGGCCGGAGCCGCTGCGCGCCGTGCTGGAACGGGTGCTGTCCGACGCCCCGGCGCTGGCTGAGATCGGCGTGGCGGCCGTGTCGGTGCGGCTGACCAACCTCGCGCCGACCAGCGAGCTGGAGCGCGCCCTGCAGACCCCGACCTTCGAGGCGCTGCAGCAGAAGGCCGACGAGGCGACCTTCGCGCGGCGCGCCCTGGCGGTCGAGAAGGAGCGCGCTATCGCGGAGAACGAGCTCGCCACGAAGACCGAGCTGGCCCGGCGCGAGACCGTGCTGATCGCGCAGGAAGCCGAGAACGCCCGCGACCGCGCCGCCGGCGTCGCGGAGGCGCGCGGCCTGGAGGCGGCCGCGGAGGCCGAGCGGATCCGCCTCGTCGAGGGAGCCCGGGCCGACGCGGAGCAGCGCCGCGCCGCCGTCTACCGGGACATGCCGCCCGCCGTCCTGCTCGGGCTGGCGGCCCGGGAACTCGCCGGCAAGCTGGAGACGATCGAGCACGTCAACGTCACGCCCGACCTGCTGGCGGCCGTCCTCGGCGAGTTCCGGGGCGCGCTGTCCCCGCGGCTCGCGCCGCGCTGAGGAGGCCCGCCGTGCCGGCCATCACCCCCCGCGTGGTCTTCGTCATCCGCGCTACGGACTACGAGCTGCTCATCGCCCGGCACGCGACCCGCGGCCAGGTCCGGTTCTTCCTGGAGAGCCGGGGCCAGACGCTCGCCGAGGTCGAGGCGCGCCACGCGCAGTTCCAGGCCGTGCTCGCCGAGGCCCGGTCCGCCGTGCCGCTGGACTGGCGGCAGGCCCTGGTGAAGCGCCCCGACCTCGACCGCTTCCTCTTCGCCCCCGAGGACGTGGTCGTGGCGGTGGGACAGGACGGGCTCGTGGCCAACGTCGCCAAGTACCTCGACGGGCAGCCGGTGGTCGGCGTCAACCCGGCGCCCGACCTCTACGACGGCGTGCTGGCCCGGGCGCGGGTCGAGGCCCTGCGCGCGCTCCTGCCCGCCAGCGCGGCCGGCGCCGCGCCCCTGCAGCGGCGCACCATGGTGCAGGCGACCTTCGACGGCGGCGAGCGGCTGCTCGCCCTGAACGAGATCTTCGTCGGCCACCGCAGCCACCAATCGGCGCGCTACCGCATCGACGACGGGGCGCGGGCGGAGGACCACTCGTCGAGCGGTCTGATCGTGGCCTCGGGCACCGGGCTCACCGGCTGGGCACGCTCGATCAGCGAGGCGACGCACCTCACCGTGGAGGTGGGCATCGAGGAGGCGGCCTTCGGCTACTGGGTGCGCGAGCCGTTCCCGAGCGTCGCCACAGGCACCGACCTCCGCGGCGGCAAGTTCGCCGGGTCGCCCCTCACCGTGGTGTCGCGGATGAACGAGGGCGGCGTGGTGTTCTCGGACGGGATCGAGCAGGATTTCGTCGCCTTCGACTGGGGGCGGCGGGTGAGCCTCGCGCCGGCCGACCGCACCTTCAACCTCGTGGCCGCGTAGCGCGGCGCCGACCGGGAGCCCGACGATCGCCTGATCCTGCGGCGCTTCAGGCCGGACGCCGCCGCGCGACCGCCCGTGCGCGAGCCTCGGGATGCTGCCCGGTGCCCCGATCCGCGCGTTCTTCACCCGCGCGGGACCGGCATTGTCCGAAGAGCCCGACTGAACACGCCGGCGGCAGACAGCCGCTTTCGCGGGCGTCGGCCCGGTCGATGCGACACCTCCGTCATCACGAGCGCAGCGAAGTGACCCAGGGCAGCGCGACGTCCGGAGGCCTGGCGCGGCTGGATTGCTTCGCTCCGCTCGCAACGACGGCGGTGCCGTTCCTCGACAGCGCCGATCCCCGCGTCTGGCACGCTTCTTGGTTCATCTTCACCAGCGCAGCGTCGCCCCGGCGGCGGCTAGAGGTTGGCGTGCCGTCGATGTGGTGAGGTGCCGGGCGACCGGATCTCCGCGACTGCCTTGAGCCTGTCCCGAGCTCCGATCCCTCCGTTTCAGCACCGGCACGCGCCGTCCGGCGGATCGCACGATCCGCCCTCTGAGGAGAGTCGATATGTGCGACCGTCACGGCGATTATCGCGTCCCGGATCTCACGCGGTTCAAGCCCAGCCGCAGGCGCTTCCTCGGCGGGACCGCCGCCGCGCTGACCCTGGCGGTCGGCCCGGGCCTGACCAGCCCGGCCGCGGCGGCCACCGGCATCCGGGCGACCCACGGTACCGGCTTCTGCAACCTGAACTTCTTCCTGGCCGAGGCGATGCAGCTCGCCAAGGATGACGGGCTGACCATCGACTTCGTCAACACGCCGACCTTCTCGGATCAGGTCACCTTCCTCGGCATGGGCCAGGTCGATGCCGGCGTGATGCCCTACACGAGCTTCATGGCCCTCTACGACGCGGGTGCACCCGTGAAGATCGTGGCCGGCGGCGGCATCGAGGGCTGCGTGCTCGTGGCCCAGCCCGGCCTCGACAGCCCGGAGAAGCTCAAGGGCAAGACGCTCGGGACCTTCCAGCTCGATACGCTGGAGGTGCTGCCCTACGACTGGCTGAAGAAGAACGGCGTCGCCTTCAAGGACATCACCGTCCGCTACATGGGCTCGACTCCCGAGGCCGTGGAGGCGTTCCGCGCCGGGGCGCTGGACATCATCTCGACCATCGAGCCCTACGGCACGGCGCTGCTCACCGACGTGAAGGGCGCGGTGAAGCTCTCCGACGGGACCGACATCTACGGCAAGGGCTACACGGACTGCGTGCTGGCCGTCCGCAACGAGCTGATCGCCAAGAACCCGGCCGCCGTGAAGGCCCTGATCAAGGGGATGATGAAGGCGCAAGGCTTGGCGGAGAGCGACCCCCAGGCAGCCCTGAACAAGCTCGTCGGCTCATACTACAAGACCTCGATGAGCAACGCCCAGCTCGCCATGGGCCGGCAGCCCTCGGTGGTGGATGCCCGCAACCAGACGCAGTTCATCCTCGACCGGACCGATTCCGTCGCCGAGATGGGCTACATCAAGAAGAAGCCCGGCCGCGACGCGATCGACTGGACCCTGCTGGAACAGGTCATCGCCGAGAACCCGGACCTCTACGGCAAGCTCAAGCTGAAGTCGGCCTGAGCGGATGGCCACCTTCCTCGCCCGCGCCGCCGCCGTCCCGCAGGACCGGCCGCGCCTCCCGCTCGGTCAGCGCCTCGCGCTGCCCGAAGGGCTCGTCCCCCTGCTCCGCCGGATCGGCTGGATGCTGGTCTCGGTCGGCTGCTTCGCCGGCCTCTGGGAGCTGCTCTGGGCGCTCGGCATCGCCGACGCCAAGCTCCTCCCGCCGCCGCACATCTTCCTCGGCAACCTCGCCGAGCAGGCGCGCTTCTTCAACACCGCGCAGCGCTGGCAGATCGGCACCGGGATGAATACCGGTCCGAGCCCCGCCATGGCGGTGCTGATCACCGTGCTCGCCTCGACCGGCCGGGTGCTGGCGGGCCTCGCCCTGGCGGCCTCCCTGTCGATCCTGGTCGGCGTGGCGATCCGCTACTTCAAGCTGTTCGAGCGGCTGACCCTGCCGACGATCACGCTCCTGGCGCCGGTCTCGCCGATCGCGTGGCTGCCAGTGGCGATCTTCATGTTCGGGATCGGCAACGCCCCGGCGATCTTCATGGTGTTCATCGCCCTGTTCTTCACGATGGTGCTCTCGACCATCCAGCAGATCGACGGGGTCAACCGCAACTACATCAACGTCGCCCGGACCATGGGGGCGTCGAAGCGCCAGATCTACGCCCGGGTGATCGTGCCGGCGATCCTGCCAGGGCTGCTCGCGGTGCTGCGCCTCAACCTGTTCGGCGCCTGGATGGTGGTGCTCGTCGCCGAGGCGACCGGCGTCGGCTACGGGCTCGGTCAGGTGATCATGCTGGCGCGCAACACCTTCAACCCGTCGCTGGTCTTCTTCACCATCACGCTGATCGGCCTGCTCGGCTTCGCCTTCGACCTGCTGTTCCGGCTGGTTCAGCGGCGGCTGCTGTACTGGCTGCCGCGCGACGCGGGGTCCTCCCTTGGCCTCTGACCCCGCATCCCAGGACGCCGTCTCCTGCCGCGGCGTCGCCAAGGTCTGGGCGGCCGGCACCGCCCGCGCCCACGAGGCGCTGCGCGACATCGACCTCACCGTGCGGCCCGGCGAGTTCGTGGTGTTCCTCGGCCCCTCGGGCTGCGGGAAGAGCACGCTGCTCTACCTGATCGCCGGGCTCGAACCCGCCTCCGGGGGCGAGCTCCTGGCCTTCGGCGAGGCCGTCACCGGGCCGTCGCCGGAGCGCAGCCTGATCTTCCAGGAGACGTCGCTGCTGCCCTGGCTCAGCGTCTGGCAGAACGTCAGCTTCGGCCTGTCGCTGAAGGGCGTGCCGGAGGCCGAGCGCCGGAGCGTCGCCCGGGCCGCGCTCCAGCGCGTCGGCCTCGCCGAGGCCTTCGAAAAGCGGCCGGACGAGCTGTCCGGCGGCATGCGCCAGCGCGTGGCGGTGGCGCGGGCGCTGGCCATGCGCCCGAAGGTGCTGCTGATGGACGAGCCCTTCGCGGCGCTCGACGTCCAGACCCGCCAGAAGATGCAGGACTTCCTGCTCGACGTCTGGCGCGACAGCGGCGCCTCGGTGCTGTTCGTGACCCACCACATCGACGAGGCGGTGGCGCTCGCCGACCGGGTGGTGGTGTTCACCGCCCGCCCCGGGCGGATCAAGACGATCGTCCGCAACGACCTCGCCCGCCCGCGCGACCCGTTCTCGCCCAAGGCCGAGGCGCTGCGGCGCCACCTCACCGAGCTCCTGCGCGACGAGGTCGACCGGGCCTTCGCCGAGCAGGAAGCGCTCGTCTGACCCCTCCCCCAACACGGACAATTCCATGGCCACATCGCTGATCCGCAGCCGGCGGATGATCACCCGTACCCTCGACCACGATCGCTGGGAGGAGATCGCCGACGGCGCGGTCCTTCAGAAGGACGGGGTCATCGCCGCGGTCGGCACCTACGCGGACCTGCACGCCCGCTACCCCGACGCCCCCGTGATCGGCTCGGGCCGCGAGATCCTGCTGCCGGGCTTCGTCAACGGCCACCACCATGTCGGCCTGACGCCGGTGCAGCTCGGCTCGCCCGACATGCCCCTGGAGCTGTGGTTCGTCACCCGCATGGTGGCGCGCAACCTGAACCTCTACCTCGACACCCTGTACTCGGCCTTCGAGATGGTCGGCTCCGGGATCACCACGGTCCAGCACATCCACGGCTGGATGCCCGGCAGCCTGGAGGAGGTCGAGGCGCGCTCCAACGAGGTGCTGCGCGCCTACCGCGACATCGGCATGCGGGTCTCGTACTGCTTCGCGGTCCGCGACCAGAACCGCCTCGTCTACCAGGCGGACATGGACTTCGTGGCGAGCCTGCCGGCCTCGCTGCAGGACCCGATGAAGCGCTGGTTCGAGCGCTTCCAGATGTCCCTGGAGGACAATTTCTCCCTGTTCCGCAGTCTGCATGCCGGCCAGAAGGGCGCTTCGCGGGCGAAGATCCAGCTCGCGCCCGCCAACCTGCATTGGTGCTCAGACGCGGCCCTCGAGGGCTTGGCCGGCCTGTCCGAATCCTACGACGTGCCGATGCATATGCACCTCGTCGAGACCGCCTACCAGAAGGCCTACGCGGAGAAGCGTGGCGGCGGCACCGCGGTCGAGTACCTCGACCGGTTCGGCATGCTGGGGCCTCGCCTGACGCTCGGCCACGGGGTCTGGCTCAACGAATCCGACATCGACAGGGTCGCCGCGACCGGCACCTGCATCTGCCACAATTGCTCGTCGAACTTCCGGCTGCGCTCGGGCGTGGCGGCGCTCAACCGCTTCGAGGCGAAGGGGATCAACACGGCGATCGGCCTCGACGAGGCCGGCATCAATGATGACCGCGACATGCTGCAGGAGATGCGCCTCGTGCTGCGCGCCCACCGGGTGCCCGGCATGGACGAGGCCGACGTGCCGAGCATGTCCCAGGTGCTACGCATGGCGACCGTCGGCGGCGCCCGCACCACCCCCTACGGCGACAGCCTCGGCACGATCGAGGTCGGCAAGGGTGCCGACATGGTCCTGATCGACTGGGACCAGATCGCCTACCCGTATCTCGACCCGGAGACGCCGCTCCTCGACGCGGTGATCCAGCGGGCCAAGACCGGCGGCGTCACCGCGGTTCTGTGCGAGGGCGAGGTGCTCTACGCGGACGGGCGCTTCACCCGGGTCGACCGCGACGCCGCCCTGAAGGCGCTCCACGACGACCTGTCGCGGGCGCTCTCGGACGACGAGGTCGAGCGGCGCCAGCTCTCGAAGGCGCTGCTCCCCCACGCGCGGCGCTTCTACGCCGACTACATCGACCCGTCGCGGCACGAGCCGTTCTACCGTCCGAGCTCGCGCGTCTGACGGCGCCGGCCCGGGCCGGGCCTCAGCGGACCAGGCAGGGCTTCTTGTTGTCGAAGGTCCAGCCGGGGATCAGGAACTGCATGGCGGCCGCGTCGTCGCGGGCGCCGAGGCCGTGGTCGCGGTAGAGGGCGTGGGCCTCCTCGACCGCCGACATGTCGAGCTCGATGCCGAGGCCCGGCCGCTCGGGCACCCGCACGAGGCCGCCGCGGATCGCCAGCGGCTCCTTGGTCAGGCGCTCGCCGTCCTGCCAGATCCAGTGGGTGTCGATCGCCGTGACGTTGCCGGGCGCCGCCGCGGCCACGTGGGTGAACATGGCGAGCGACACGTCGAAGTGGTTGTTCGAGTGCGAGCCCCAGGTCAGGCCGTGGTCGCGGCACAGCTGGGCCACCCGGACCGAGCCGGCGAGCGTCCAGAAATGCGGGTCGGCCAGCGGGATGTCGACGGCGCCGAGCTGGATCGCGTGGTTCATCTGGCGCCAGTCGGTGGCGATCATGTTGGTCGCGGTGGGCAGGCCGGTGGCGCGGCGGAACTCGGCCATGATCTCGCGGCCCGAGAACCCGCCCTCGGCGCCGCAGGGATCCTCCGCGTAGGCCAGGACGTGGCCCTGGCCCTTGCAGAGGCGGATCGCCTCCGCGAGGGACCACGCGCCGTTCGGGTCGAGCGTCACGCGGGCCTTGGGGAAGCGCTCGTGGATCGCGGTGACGGCGGCGATCTCGTCCTCGCCGCGCAGGACGCCGCCCTTCAGCTTGAAGTCGTTGAAGCCGTACTGGTCGTAGGCGGCCTCGGCGAGCCGGGCCACGGCCTCGGGGGTCAGCGCCTCCTCGTCGCGCAGGCGGAACCAGCCGTCGCGGGCGGTCGGGGCGCGGTAGCTGAGATCGGTGCGGGTGCGGTCGCCGACGTAGAACAGGTAGCCCAGCATCTCGACGGCGTCGCGCTGCTGGCCCTCGCCCAGGAGCGCGGCCACCGGCACGTCGAGGTACTGGCCGAGCAGGTCGAGGAAGGCGGACTCGACCGCCGTCACCGCGTGGATGGTGATGCGCAGGTCGAAGGTCTGGAGGCCGCGGCCGCCGGCGTCGCGGTCGGCGAAGCGGGTCCGCATGGCGTTGAGCACCGCGTTCCAGGCGCCGAGCGGCTGCCCGACGACGAGGTCCCGGGCATCCTCCAGGGTCTTGCGGATGCCCTCGCCGCCGGGAACCTCGCCGAGGCCGGTGGCGCCGGTGGAGTCGGTCAGGATCACGAGGTTGCGGGTGAAGTACGGCCCGTGCGCGCCCGAGAGGTTGAGCAGCATGCTGTCGTGGCCGGCGACCGGCACCACCGTCATAGCGGTCACGGTCGGCGTGTGGCGGGCGGCGTGGCGGCTCTCGTTCGACGTGACGTGATCCTTGGCGTGATCCTTGGCGTGATCCTTGGCGTGATCCATGGCGTCCTCCTCGGGGGCCCCCGGCCGGTCTGCGCCGGGCGCGAGGCGGGATCGTTGCGGAGCCGGGCCGGCCGGGGGCGGGCCGCGGGGGGGGGCGGGGGGGCCTGGGGTTGGG
>NZ_JBKFBI010000106.1:0-21164 GCF_053346095.1 Methylobacterium sp. A52T
CCGCGCGGATCGCCGCCCGGGCCGCCATGGCGCTGAGAGCCGGCGCGCGGCGGGGCGCCTCGGACGCGGGGGCGGCCGGAGGCTCGGCCGCGGCGCTGCCGGGGCCGAAGACCAGCGACAGGCCGGACGCGGCCGGCGGCGCGACGGGCGGCAGGAAGGCGCTCCGGATCGAGGCGGCCTCGTCCATCCGCTGGCCGGTCTCCGTCCCGTTATCCTGCCCGTCGGCGGGACGCGGCGGCTGGTCGAACCGGACGAGCCGGTCGAGCACGTAGACCGGCCGCGGCGGCAGCGACCGCAGGTGCGAGATGTCGAGGGGCATGGAGACGAAGCGCTCGTCGGACGCCGCCGGCGCCGAGACGGCGGCCGGGGTCGGCGCGACCTCGACGGGCTGCGCCTCCAGCGCCGACCAGGCATCGACGGACGACCAGTCGCCGCCGTCGAACCAGGGCTGGACCTCGGACCAGTCCGGCAGGTCCGACCAATCGCGGGCCGGGGCCTCGGCGACCGTCTCGACCGGCGAGGCGGCGACCGACGCGGCCGCAACGGGGGCGATCGCCGCCGTAGAGGCGGCCAGTTCGACCGCGGGCCGGACCGGGCGGCGGTCCGGCGTGCGGAAGAAGCGCACGCCCGGCGGCGCGACGAAGGGCTGGCGCCACAAGGGCACCGGCTCCGCGTCCGACGCGGCGGCTTCGGGCAGGGCCGGCACGGCGGCGGCGCGCTCGGCCGCGATCCGCGCGCGCTCGACCCGCTCCTGCTCGGCCTCTTCGCGGGCGGCCCGCTCGGTCTCCAGGGCGAGGGCGGCGGCCTGCGCCTCGACGCGGGCGCGCTCCAGGGCGACGCGCTCGGCCTCGAGGGCGCGCTGGCGGCGCTCCTGCAGAACCGAATCGGGGGTGCGGGTGTAGCGCACCGCCGAGGGCGCGGCCGGCGCCGGCGCGGCGACCGGCGTCGCGACGTGGTCGGCGATGTCGCTGGTGGCGTGGCCGGCCGCATGGCCCACGAGCGGAGCCGCGGCCGGCGCGTAGTCGGGGGCGATGGCGGCGGGTCGGCGGGGCTGGCGCACCAGCACGCCCGGCGAGGAGGCGCTGCGGTCGATCCGGCTCTCGAAGATCGGGGATTCCAGGGCGTCGAGGCTCGCCCGGTCGTCGAAGACCTGGGTCGGCCAGTGCGGCTCGGGCGCCGCGGCGCGCGGGGCGCGCTCGGTGCCCTCGCGGCCGACCATCGCGCCCGGCGGGGTCAGCCAGCTCGGCTCGGCCCGGCGACCGGGCGCGCCGTAGGACGGGCGGGCGGGCAGGCCGGCGGGGGAGCCGGAGAGGCGGCGGGTGAGGCTCGCGCGGAGCGCCATCAGCCGGTGCGCCAGGGCTCCCAGGGAGAGGCCCGAGCGGTCGCCGCCGCGGACAGGGCGGGCGGGGTCACGGTGGGAGTACGGAGGCCGTCCCGATGCGCGCATGGGTTCTCAGACGATACTCGAAACAGGGATCCGCCGACGCGCGGCGGCTGTTCCTGAGTTAGGCCATTCGTCGTTAATGGAGGCTTGCCGCCGGCCGCGGTGCGGAAACCATGCGGGACGATCGGCCCGGCACTCCGGCCGGACCCCGCATCGCCGCGGCCGGGCCGTCACGGCCACCGGCGACCGTTTCGACCGCGAGATCTCGAGGACACGATGCCCGATGGACCGGAAATCGCGATCTGGGCTCCGTCCCGATCCGCCGCAGCGCGTCCTCCCGCGATGACGTCGGGCACGGTCTAGGGCGCGAACAGGCTCCGCGCCGCCCCCCCGCCCGCGTCCGCTATAGTAACCCGCAGCCACCCCTCACCCGGACAGGTGCCCGTGTCTCCAGCCACCTCCGAATCGCCGGCCCGCTTCCGCTCCCTCTACCGCCACGGCTTCGCCCGGGTCGCTGCCTGCACCGGCCGGAGCCATCCGGCCGAGCCCGAGCGCAACGCCGACGTGATCCTCGACCTCGCCCGGACCTGCCACGATTCGGGCGCGGTGCTGGCGGTCTTCACCGAGCTCGGCCTGTCGGCCTACGCGATCGAGGACCTGCTGCTCCAGCAGACCCTGCTCGACGCGGTCGAGGTCGCGGCCGCCCGCGTGATCGCCGACTCGGCCCGTCTCCGGCCGCTGCTGATCGTCGGCGCGCCCCTGCGCTGGCGGCACCGCGTCTACAACTGCGCGCTCGCCATCCAGGGCGGCCGCCTGCTCGGCGTCGTCCCGAAGACCTTCCTGCCGAACTACCGGGAGTTCTACGAGAAGCGCCACTTCGCCTCCGGCGCCGGGATCGTCGGCGAGACCGTCCGGGTCGCCGGTCAGGACGCGCCGTTCGGCACCGACCTGCTGTTCCCGGCCGAGGACCTGCCGGGCCTCGTGGTCGGGGTGGAGATCTGCGAGGACCTGTGGGTGCCCGAGCCCCCCGGCATGCGCGCCGCGCTCGCCGGCGCCACCGTGCTGGCGAACCTCTCGGGCAGCCCGATCACGGTGGGCCGCGCCGAGTCGCGGGCGCTCCTGTCCCGGGCGGCCTCGATGCGGGGCGCCTGCGCGTACGTCTACGCGGCGGCCGGCCAGGGCGAATCGACCACCGACCTGTCCTGGGACGGCCAGACCAGCGTCGACGAGCTCGGCGTGCGCCTCGCCGAGGGCGAGCGATTCCCCGAGAAGCCGGTGACGACGCTGGCCGACATCGACCTCGACCTGATCGCCCAGGAGCGCCTGCAGGCGGGCAGCTTCGACGACGACGCGCGCGGCCGCGCCCTGCCCTATCGCCGGGTGCCGTTCCGGCTCAGCCCGCCCGAGGCGGATCTCGGCCTGATCCGCCGGATCGAGCGCTTCCCGTTCGTGCCGGCCGACCCGTCGCGCCTCGCGCAGGATTGCTACGAGGCCTACAACATCCAGGTGGCGGGGCTCGCCAAGCGCCTGGAGGCGACCGGCACCCGCAAGGCCGTCATCGGCGTCTCGGGCGGCCTCGATTCAACCCACGCGCTGATCGTGATCGCCAAGGCGTTCGACCGCCTCGGCTACCCGCGCTCGGACATCCTGGCCTACACGCTGCCGGGCTTCGCCACCTCGAACGCCACCAAGACCAACGCCCACGCGCTCATGAAGGCGCTGGGCTGCACGGCCGCCGAGATCGACATCCGCCCGGCCGCCAAGCAGATGCTCGCCGACATGGACCACCCCTTCGCCAAGGGCGAGGCGGTCTACGACGTGACCTTCGAGAACGTGCAGGCGGGCCTGCGCACCGACTACCTGTTCCGGCTCGCCAACCACGCGGGCGGCATCGTGGTCGGCACCGGCGACCTCTCCGAGCTGGCGCTCGGCTGGTGCACCTACGGCGTCGGCGACCAGATGAGCCACTACGCGGTCAATGCCGGCGTGCCCAAGACGCTGATCCAGCACCTGATCCGCTGGGTGATCGGCAACGGCGAGGTCGGCCCGGACGAGGCGCGCACCCTTCAGGCGATCCTCGACACCGAGATCTCCCCCGAGTTGGTGCCGGTGGACCAGGACGACAGCCCGCAGAGCACCGAGGGCACGATCGGCCCCTACGCGCTGCAGGATTTCAACCTGTTCTACACGCTCCGGTACGGGTTCCGGCCCTCGAAGATCGCCTTCCTGGCGCTGCACGCCTGGGGCGACAGGGAGCGCGGCACCTGGGCGCCCGACTTCCCGGAGACCAAGCGGGTCGCCTACGACCTCCCGGAGATCCGCCGCTGGCTCGGGGTGTTCCTGAGCCGCTACTTCGGCTTCAGCCAGTTCAAGCGCTCGGCGCTCCCGAACGGGCCGAAGGTCTCGGCGGGGGGCTCCCTGTCGCCCCGCGGGGACTGGCGCGCGCCCTCCGACGGGTCGGCGCGGATCTGGATCGACGAGTTGAACCGAAACGTCCCTGAAACTTGACCGTCACAAACTCGACCGATTGTGCCATTATGAGCACGGTCAAGCCGATTCTTCGCAATGCGAAATCTTGTATTGGGAAAATTGGCTTCGAGGGCGGCCAGGCGGAGGACTTCGGATGCGAAGCTACAACCTGTTCCAGCTCAAGGGCGAAGAGGGCCTCTGCTGCGCGGTGCCGGAGGCCAGCACGGTCCCGCCGTTCATCGGCGCGGGTCGCTGGACCTTCGGTGGCAAGCTGGGCGACGGCGGCCGGCAGCCCCTCGACTTCGACGGGCGGGCCGCCGACACCGCGGTGCGCTTCAACGGCTTCTACCTGTTCCAGACCGTGGACCGGCGCTTCATCGCCTGAGCGGCCCCCGCCCGTCACGGCCAGCAGGACGGCGCCGGGACGCTCGGCGCGGTCCTGCCGGGTCGCCGCTCCGAGCACGGAGACGACGAACAGAAGTCGTCGCGCGTAAATCGGACCGGTCGGGGGCGCGGACTCGCTCATCCGGAGCCTTGGCGGCAGCACATTACCGGTATCGAGCCCTATAGCGGGCCTCGACTCGGCGATCGCGACCAAGATTCCTTAAGGGCTCGCGTGCAGGTTTCGCGGAACCGTCAGCTGTCCGGAGCCGCCCGCATGTCGGAGCATCGCAGAGAGGCGCGCCAGAGGGTCTTCCTCAAGGGCCGCATCGTCTTCAACAACGGGTCGTCGAGCCTCGACTGCCTGGTGCGCGACATGTCCCCCACCGGCGCGCGCCTCGTGATGAGCGAGGCCACCACGCTTCCGGACGCGTTCGACCTCTACATCCCGCAGAAGGACCGGACCTACCGGGCCACCCTGCGCTGGCGCCGGGAGGACGGCATCGGCGTGACCTTCGAGGCGCCGGCCCGGGCCGGCACCGCGCCCGCTTCGCCCGATCCGGCCGCGACGGACGCCTCCGTGACCCTGCTGCTGAAGCGCATCAGCGAGCTCGAGACCGAGAACGCCGCCCTGCGCCGGCTGCTCGCCAGCATGGCCCAGTCGGGCGACTCGGCGAGCGCGGCCTGAGCGTCATGCCTGAGCGTCAGGCCTGAGCCTCGAGCGCCGCGCGGATGCGGGCGGCGTGCTCGGCGAGGACCCCGTTATCGGCCATCCCGCCCTCGTGGCGCTTCAGCGGCACGCCCTCGCGCCGCGGGATGACGTGGACGTGCAGGTGGAAGACGGTCTGGCCGCCGGCCGGCTCGTTGAACTGGAACACGGTCAGACCCTCGGCCCGGAACGCCGCCTTCAAGGCGCGGGCGACCTTCTGGACGCTCGCCATCAGGGCGCCGAGCGAGTCCGGGTCGGCGTCGAGGAGGCCCCGGGCCGGCGCCTTCGGGATCACCAGCGTGTGGCCCTCGCCCTGAGGCATCACGTCCATGAAGGCCAGGGTGTGGGCGTCCTCGTAGACGCGGTGGCAGGGGATCTCGCCCCGCAGGATCTTGGCGAAGATGTTGTCGGGATCGTAGCGGGCGTCGGCCATGCTGCCTCCGGGACTCCTTGAGTGGCCGCAGGTTGCACGGGGCATCGGCCCGCGTCCACACGGGAACAACCTGCGCGCCGCGACGCTTGCATCGCCGCGGCGGCGGCGCCGTGCCGGGGTCCGAGAGCCCGGCGTCCCCAGACCGCGCAGGGAGTTCCGGATGGCGCACGAGAGCACGGGAGCGATCTACGCGGCGGCGGGCGCCAACCTCGCCATCGCGGCGGCGAAGTTCGTGGGCGGGGCGCTGACCGGCTCGACCGCCATGCTCGCCGAGGGCGTGCACTCGGTGGTCGACACGGCGAACCAGGTGCTGCTCCTCGTCGGCATGAAGCGGGCCGAGCGCCCGGCCGACGCCCGCCACCCGTTCGGCTACGGGCGCGAGATCTACTTCTACGCCTTCGTGGTGGCGCTGATGATCTTCCTCGGCGGCGGCCTGTTCGCCGTCTACGAGGGGATCGAGCGCGTCCGCCATCCCGAGCCGGACGTGGATGCCGAGTTGTTCGGCTACCGCCTGCCCGGCCTCTGGGTGAACGTCGCGATCCTGGGCTTCGCCATCGCGGCGGAGGGCACGTCGTTCTTCGTGGCGATCCGCCAGTTCTGGGCCGAGAAGGGCAAGCACTCCGCCGTGCGGGCGATCCGGCGCAGCAAGGATCCGACCCTGTTCACCGTGCTCGCGGAGGACACCGCGGCGCTGATCGGCCTCCTGATCGCGCTCGCCGGCGTGGCCCTGTCCCACCTCCTGGAGATGCCGAGCCTCGACGGCTGGGCGTCGGTCGGCATCGGCCTCGTGCTCATCGGCATGGCGGCGTTCCTGATGGTCGAGACCCACGGCCTGCTGATCGGCGAGGCGGCCGATCCCGAGGTCCTGGCGGCGATCGCGGAGTTGGTCCGCGGCGAGCCGGGCGTGGTCCACGTCAACGAGGTGCTGACCCAGCACCTCGGCCCGTCCGACATCCTGGTCAATCTCAGCATCGACATGACCGACGATCTCAGCGCCGGCGAGGTCGAGAGCCTCGTCACGCGCCTCGACCGGGCGCTGAAGGCGCGCAGCCCCGACGTCACCCGGGTCTTCATCGAGATCCAGCAGCAGGGCGACCACAAGGTCCGGGCGGCCGCTTGAGGGCCGCGCACCGGAGGGCCGCACCGTCGGCGGCTCCTCAGTCGCTCCGGCCCACCTGCCGGAGGCTCAGCGCCCAGAGTCGCTCCTGGACGGCCTCGTCGCGGCTCTCGGCCGAGGAGACCTTCGGCCGACTGTGGGAGAAGTATCGGCCGGTGACTCCGTCCAGGCCCGGGTCGCTGGCCACGTGGAGGGAGGTCCGCGCGCCCTTCTCGGGCGTGATCAGCAGCGGCCGCATCAGCGCCCAGGCCGCGCCGAGCAGGCCGCCGGTGTTCTTGGCGAAGCCGGTATTGACCACCCCCGGATGGACGGCGTTCACCGTGATGCCGCTGTCGCGCAGGCGCCGGGCGAGCGCGTAGGTGAACAGCACGTTGGCGAGCTTGGCCTGGGCATACGCGCCCATCGCCCGGTAGCGCCGGGCGCCCTCGACGTCGTCGAAGTCGATATGCCCCCGGTAATGGGCCGCCGAGGCGACGTTGACGATCCGCGGCTTCCCGCCCGCCGCCGCCGCGTCCTTCAGCGTGTCGAGGAGTTCGAGGGTCAGGAGCACGTAGCCCAGATGGTCGAGCGCCCAGGTCCGCTCGATCCCGTCGACGGTCAGCGTGCGCTGGTCGAAGATCGCGCCGGCATTGTTCACCAGCACGTCGAGGCGGGGATAGGCCGCCCGCAGGGTCCCCGCGAGGCGGCGGATCTCGGCCTGCGCGGACAGATCCGCGCGGTGCGGCTCCACGTCGGCGCCGGGCACCGCGGCGCGGATCCTGTCGGCGCAGGCCTGCAGCTTCCCGCTGTCCCGGCCGACCATGGCGACCCGCGCGCCGAGGCGCGCGAGACCGAGGGCCGTCTCGTAGCCGATGCCGCCGGTCGCCCCGGTGACGAGGCAGACCGCGCCGCGCACCGCGCCGGCCTCAGAACACCGCCTGGCCGACCGCGAAGGCGATGACCACGATCACGATGGCGATGAGCAGGAACAGGCCGAACAGGATGCGGGCCAGCGAGCCGGCGCCGGAGGCGATGCCGGTGAAGCCGAGACCGCCCGCGATCAGCGAGATCACGAAGCAGATGAGGGCCCATTTCAGAAGGGTCATGGCGTCACTCCGGCTGCGCCCCGGCGCGGGGCCTGATGCTGCTGCCTCAACCGACGCCAAGCGAGACCGTTCCGCGGATTCCGGACCGGTCCGCTTTTATTCTTACCCGCGTCCGGCCAGGCGGGTCGCGGCGCGCTCAGCCGGTCTTCGCCACGGGCTGCGCCGGCACGTCGGCGCGTTCCAGCATGATCTCCGCCAGCGTGTGGTAGAGGCCGCCGCGGCAGATCGCCTTCGAGGCCGCGTCGGCCAGGAGCGCCGCGACCATCAGGGGGATCACCATCGCGTGGTTCTGGGTCATCTCGGTGACGATGACGAAGCTGGTGATCGGCGCCTGCAGCACGCCCGTCAGGTAGGCCACCATCCCGATCAGCACGACGGCGCCGACGGGCATGCCCGGCAGGAATCCGTGGACCGTGCCGCCGAGGCCGGCCCCGACCGCCAGGGACGGCGCGAACAGGCCGCCCGGGATGCCGCTGATCGAGCTCAGCACGGTGGCGGCGAATTTCAGGGGCGCGTAGGTCCAGCCGGCCGCCGCGTCCCCGTGGAGGATGGCCTTCGCCTCCTCGTAGCCGGTCCCGTAGGCGGCGCCCCCGGAGGCGAGGCCGCACAGGGCGACGCACAGCCCGCAGGCCGCCGCGAAGATGACGGGCCGCTTCCGGATCATCCGTCCGGCCGCGCCCGGCAGGCCGCGGGCGAACAGGATGACGAGGCGGCTGAACAGGCCGCCCGCGAGGCCGCCGACCACGGCGATCAGCGGCACGATCCAGCTTGCCGCCAGCGGCAGGGCGGCGTCGGTCGTCCCGAAATAGGTATAGTTGCCGAGGAGCCCGAGCGAGGTCAGGCCCGCGGCCACGATCCCGGCCACGATCAGGCCGGAGGAGCGCGCCTCGTAGGCGCGTCCCAGCTCCTCGATGCCGAACACGATGCCGGCGAGGGGCGTGTTGAAGGCCGCCGCGACGCCGGCCGCGCCGCCCGCCAGGAGCAGCCCGGGCAGGCGCTCCGGGGTCAGGCGGCCGAAGGCGGCCATGATCGCGGCGCCGACCTGCACGGTCGGTCCCTCGCGGCCCGCGGAGGCGCCGCAGAACAGGCCCAGGAACAGGACCAGCACCTTGCCGAAGGCCACGCGCGGCGAGATCAGGGAGTAGCGGAAGCCGGTATCCCGGGCGTGGCGGGCGGCGATCACCTGCGGGATGCCCGAGCCCTGCGAGTTCGGGAAGACCGTCAGCGCCAGGAGCGCCGCGAGGGCGAAGCCCGCGGGCGTCAGCACCAGGGCGATCAGCGGCGACGGCGCGGTGAGCCGCCGGAACCCGTCCTGCGCGAGGTCGGCGCCCTTGGCCATCAGCACGGCGGCGAGGCCCACGCCGATGCCGCCCACGAGGAAGAGCAGCCGCCCGCGCCAGAGCGGATAGGCTTCCATCGAGGCCGACCGCAGGCGCATGATCGAGCGGCGGTAGCGCGACCGTTGCGGGGGCGGAGAATCCGTCGTGTCCCGCACCTCGTCCCGCTTCTCGACCATGAAAGAGCACCTCGTCCGCGCAGTGAGAGCGGACGCTATAGCGCAATGGTCAAGGAAAGGCCCTCTCCGCGGACGGCGGCCGGCACCCGCGTGCCGGCCCCGCCGCTCACCCGATCACCACCTGTGGTGCCAGGCGGCCCGATGCCAGCCGCCGTGATGGTGCCAGCCCCAGGGGCGATGCCAGCCCGCGTGGCGCCAGCCCCACCGATGGTGCCAGCCCCAGGGGCGGCCCCAGCCGTAGGCCACCGGCCGGGCGTAGTAGACCGGGCGGTACGCGTAGGGGCGCCAGTTCGGCTTGCACCAGCCGGACCAGCCCCGGTGGAAGCCCGGGCCGCAGCCCTGGGCAGCCTCCGCCGTACCGGCCGTGGCGGCCAAGGTTCCGAGCGCGAGGAGTGCTGCGCCTGCCAGCTTCATCCGCATCGTCGTCCTCCGTTCAGTCACGAGCAGCGCGATGATCCGGCCCCGGTCCGACCGAGTTGTCGCCGGATCATGTCCGGCCGTCCGCAACGGGCCGGAAGTGGGCTCGAAACATCTGAGGCCGGGGAAGCGTTTCTTCACGAACCTGTGCGCGCGAAACGACTGCGCCGCCGCGGAGACAAGCGTCGCGATACGCTGCCGCCCGGTCCGGTCATCGTGCGACGATTGCGAGGATACCGGAGCGCCCCTGCGGCCGCGCGCCGATGGGGCCGTCCCGCCTCAGCCCTCGGCGGCGCAGAGCTTCTCCACCGCCCGCACATACGCCTTGGCGTCGAACTTCCTGAGCGAGTTCTCGCTCTGATAGCGGACCGTGCCGAAGATCTCGCGCTTCTGCCAGGGCCGGTCGTGCAGGCCGTAGACCCAGGCGACGTTGGTGAAGGAGTTCGGATCGCGCCCGTCGAGGAAGTAGCGGTTGTTCAGGCGCAGCGTCCGCGCGAAGCCCTCCTCCGGCGACGGGGACCATTCGAGGATCTTCTTGCCCCAGTACATCCGCAGCTGATTGTGCATGTAGCCGGTCTCGCGCATCTCGCGCATCGCGGCGTTCCAGTAGCGGTCGTGGGTCTCGCCGGCGGCGAGCTGCGCCTCCGAGTAGGCGTGGGGGCGCTCGTCCTTCGCGTGCTCGGCCAGGGTCTTGCGCGCCCAGTCCGGCACGGCCCTGTCGTAGGCGTCGTAGCCCTCCGTGTAGAAGACGTGGTTCATGGCGAGCTCGCGCCGGACGATCAGCTCCTCCAGGTAGGCGCCGCGGTCGTCGGCATCGCCGACCTTGGCCTCCCGCACCGCCAGGGCGATCTCCACCGGCGAGATCTGCCCGAAATGCAGGTAAGGGCTCATGTGCGAGGCGGCGGCCGCCTCCGGCATGTTGCGCCCCGCGCCGTAGCCCGCGAACCCGTCCTTCAGGAACGCCTTCAGGCGCTTGCGGGCCTGCGTCTCGCCGCCAGTGAAGCGCTTCACCGGGCCGACCTCCCGGTCGAGGGTCATCCCGGCGAGCACCGCCTCCGGATCGGAGACGTCGATCGCGCTCTTCAGCGTCAGGCGATCGGCCGCGCGCTTCACCCGGCGGGGTTTCAGCGCCGCGAGGAACGGGTCCCACAGCCGGTTCAGCTTCGGCCGCAGCGTCCGGGCGGCGTACTCGTGCTTCGGCGAGGCCGTCTCGACCGGCACGACGACGTCGCCCTCGACCTGGACGATCCGCGTCTTCACCGCCTTGGCGATCTCCCGGTACCAGCCCTTCTGGATCGCGAGGTAGCCGCGGTCGAGCACGAGGAGCGCGGCCTCCTCGGCGAGGGCGATGGCGATCTCGGCGGGCGAGCACTTGCGCATGACGAAGCCGACTCCGCGCTTCTCCAGGCCAGCCTTCGCATCCGCGAGACCCTGGAGCAGGAAGGCGTAGTGCCGGGCATTGGCCTCGGGAAAGCCGCTCGCGCCGTCCAGCAGGCCGAAGCAGGCGACGACCGGCAGATCGAGACGATTTCCCTCCTCGATGGCGAGTTCGAGAGCGGGATTGAACGTCGCCCGGTTGGCCTGCTGCAGGAGATACAGGACGTAGGCGCCGTCTTCGCGCGGCTCGACATCGTTGAGGATCCGGATCCGCTCGCCCTGGATCGCCATGCTCACCTGCCTCTTGCTTGGCGCGTCGCGCCGGAACCTTGGCCGGAGAAGGTAGAGCGGGCGCGAATTTCGTCCGTCCGGACCGGGCGGATGAAAAGCCGCAGTCGAGGCGACGGGCCGAATCCCGGCTCCAGCCGCCAAAACCGCGACACATCAGGGACTTGCACGGTGATCGATCGGTTCCGCCCGCGACAATGCAGGTTTCGATCGCGCGCGACGGCCTGCGACATTTTCAACACAGGCGGGGAGCGACGCGTGCGCGAGCGCACGAAAGGACAGCCCTGCTGTCCTGATGCTCTTGAATTTTTCGTCGAGGCGCGCAGATTGTGCAGCGCGGGAAGGCGATGGCGTCGCCCTTCCGCAGCCCTTCTTGGGCGTTTCCTCCCTAGACTTCGGGCCGCTCCTTCGGGAGTGGCCTTTTTTCTGTCCGGAGTATGCGCGGGCTCCGGTCCGGACCTTCCAGGGGCGCGGTGAGGGGCAGCGCGCTCCCCGAGCAAGCCGGGTGCGCGGGTCGCATCGGACGCGTCTCGAGCGGACCCGCCTCTCTGGGAGATCCGCGCCGCCGGCAATCCGCCAGGCCCTCGGCCACGGCGTGTCAGCGCGTCGCGCTGGACCCCGCCCGGCTCGCCGCCAGCGCGGCGGCCTTGCCGCCCGCCGTGTAGAGGTCGAGGCGCGCGTAGACGCCGAATTCCGAGCCGTCATCGAGGAAACCGCCGCCCGGGCCCTGCGTCTCGGTGAGGATCGCGTTGGCCTCGTCGAGCGTCAGCGCCGGGAAAGCCGCGGTCAGCAGGTGACCGGCCTCCGGCGCGACCTTGCCCACGTCCTCCCGCCGGCCGGCGGTGTCCGGATGCACCACGGGCAGGCCGTAGGTCTGGGTCGCCGCGTAGAAGGCCGCGTTGGCGGCCGCGTCCTTGAACCGGCCGGTATCCTTCGCCGCGCAGGCCGCCACTGTGTCGCCGCAGCCGGCCTTCAGCGCCTCGGTCATCGCCGCGCGGGCCTCCGTCAGGAGCGCCCGATAATCCGTCACGCCGACCGTCCTGTCGGCCTCCGCGGACGCCTTGTCGAGGACGGCCGGGTTCTTCCGGATCTGACCGACATAGGCCGGATCGTTGGCGAGCAGGTGCGCGAGGGCGTGCAGCGAGGTCGCCCGGCCGCCCAGCACGTCCATGGCGTAGTGGGCGCCGACGATGATCCGGTCGTTGCCGTACTCGGCGGCGCGGGCCACCATCTGCTGGTAGCGCTCGGGCACGAGCAGCGCGAGCACCATGGACTCGGTGTAGCCGTAGGTGGTGTGCCCGCTCGGGTAGGACGGGCTGTTCACGAGGTCCTGCGAGGGGCCGCGCAGCCAGTCGAGGCTGTCGGACGCGTCACCGAAATAGTCCTTCCCGCGATAGGTGAGGAGGCGCGGCAGCGTCTGGAACGGCCGCGAATTGCCGTAGCGGTCGGCGCCGGGGCTGCCGGCCGGCCGGTCATAGGCCTTGCCGAACACGTCGGTGACGGCGCCGTTCGACAGGATCGCGGCGGCCTCCTCGGAAACCGGATGCTTGCCGTTGGTCGTGGCGTTGGCGAAGAAGTACTTGCCGGAATTCGAGTCCGACTTGGTCACGTTGTTGGTGTAGCCGATCAGGTTGGCGACCGCCGGCGCGATGCTGGTGAAGGTCTTGTAGTCGCTGTAGGTCGCCTTGGCGTGGTAGGCCTGGGCCAGCGTGGTGCCGAGGCCGTCGGCGAGGTTGGCGGCGTTGCCGTCGGTGATGAAGCAGTCCCGCAGGGCGAGCTGCTGCTGCTCGGGGAACGGCAGGAGCGTCGGCTGCTTCAGCGCGCCGCTCTGGATGTCGCCGGTGACCCGCAGGTTCGCGTCGAGCGCCGCCTTGCCGTCGGGCGTCGTCTGCAGCCGGGCCACCGGGACCAGCCCGCGCAGGGCCGACAGGTTGGCGGCCGACTGTGCGAAGGCCTGGAGGGGCAGCGCCGCCCCGAGCAGCGCCAACCCGACCCGCAGCGTCCCGAACATGCAGCCCTCCCCTCGCCGATGCCGTGCCGGACGCTAGAGCCGTTCCCGATCGCGTGGCAATCGGGCGCCGCCCCGACGTCCCCATCTTTGAGGCACTCTCGGCGGCCGCGCCGGCCTCCCGCGGCGGCGCGCGCCTCAGCCCCGCGCCCGGGCGCGAATCATGAAGTTGTCGTAGGTGTACTCGGCCACCTGGAACCAGAGGTACTCCTCGTTGCGGAAGGTCCGCATCGCCTCGTAGACGCGGCGGAAATCGGCGTTCTTGGCGGCGATCTCGGCGTAGACGTCGTTGGCGTTCTTGAGGGCGGCCTCCATGACGTCCTGGGGGAACGGCCGCAGCTGCGCGCCTCCGGCCACCAGCCGGCGCAGGGCCTGCGGGTTGCGGGCGTCGTACTTGGCCTGGACGTCGGCGCCGACCTCGGCGGCCGCGGCCCGGAGGATCCCCTGGTAGGATTTCGGCAGCGCCTTCCACTTCTCGGCGTTGAACCAGAAGTGCAGCAGGGCGCCGCCCTCCCAGAAGCCGGGATAATGGTAGATCGGCGCGACCTTCTGCAGGCCGAGCCGCTCGTCGTCGTAGGGCCCGATCCACTCGGCGGCGTCGAGCTTCTTGCTCTCCAGGGCCGCGTAGATCTCCGGGCCCGGCACCGCCTGCGGCTGGACGCCGAACTTGGCGAGCACTTGGCCGCCCATGCCGCCGATCCGGAACTTCAGGCCCTGCAGGTCCGCGAGGGTCTTGATCTCGCGACGGAACCAGCCGCCCATCTGGGCGCCGGTGTTGCCGCCCGGCAGGCAGACCAGCCCGGCCTTGGCGAAGACCTCGGCGAACAGTTCGGCGGCGCCGCCCGCCTGCCACCACGCGGCGGCGCCCCGGGCGTTGAGGCCGAAGGGCACCGCGGTGGCCAGCGCGAAGGTCGGATCCTTGGCCATGCCGAGGGTCGCCGGACCGTGTCCCATCTCGACGGTGCCGGCGGCCACGGCGTCGAGCAGGCCCTCGGCCGGGACCGGCTCGTCGGGGCCCTGGACCTGGATCTGGAAGCGCCCGTCGGTGGCCTCCGCGACGATCCGGCTGAGCGCCTCGGGTGCGCCGTACAGGATGTCGAGGGTCTTCGGGTAGGCGGAGGACAGGCGCCAGCGCAGCTCCGGGGCGGACTCGGCCCGGGCCGGCGCGGCGAGCGGCCCGGTCAGGGCCGCGGCGGCGCCGAGGCCGGCTGTCAGCACGCTGCGGCGCCGCGTCCCGGCCGCGGGGGATCGCGCGAGGTGAGGTTCGTCCAACGGCATCTCGTCCGAGCAGGTCCGACCCGTCCGGGCCGGATCGGGGGTCGCAGGTAGCACGTGCGTGCCGGTTCTCGAAAGCCGCGGGCGGCCCGGGCAGTTCCGTCGCGCCTCGAAACCGGACCGCGCCCGTGCTAGGCGCCCGGGATGCGAACTGAGCCCGCCGTCACCCTGCACACCGTCTGCGGCCTGGAGGAGCTGGCCGGCCACGGCGCGCGCGGCGTGAGCCACGTCCTGTCGCTGCTCGATCCCGGCACGCCGGAGCCCGAGGCCTTCACCGCCTACGGCGCCCACGCCCGCACGACCCTCCGGTTCCACGACTGCCTCGGCCCGGGCGACGGTCTCGTCCCGCCCGAGCCGGAGCACGTCGCGGCGATCCTGGATTTCGGGCGGGCGCTGGACGGGGCCGCCCATCTCCTGGTCCACTGCCATTACGGCCTGTCGCGCTCCACCGCGGCGCTGCTGACCCTGTTCGCGCAGGCCGAGCCGGACGCGCCCGCCGCCGCCCTGGTGGAGCGCCTCCACGCCCTGCGCGAGCCGGCTTGGCCGAACGCGCGCATGATCGGCTACGCCGACGCGATGCTCGGGCGGGACGGGGAACTCAGCGCGGCGGTGCGGCGGCTGCACGCCCTGCAATTGCGGGTCCGCCCGCATCTGGCAGAGCTGCTGCGCGGCCTCGGCCGCGGCGCGGAGGTCGAGGCCGCAGAGACCCTGTGAGGATGCCTGTGAGGGGTCCGCCCCTCACTTGCCGGCCGGCGTGAAGCTCCCGTCCTTCCACACGTAGAGCACGTAGCCCTGGGCGGTGACGTCGCCCTTGGCGTCGAAGCCGACGGTGCCGAGCACGAGGTCGAAGCGCTCGGTGTGCAGCGCCTGCGCGATGGGCTTCGGCTCGGTGGAGTGGGCGAAGTTGCCGGCCGCCACCAGCGCCTGCATGGCCGCGTACCCGTAGATCGTCGAGCCTGTGGGATCGACGCCCTCGGCCTTGAAGGCCTTCACGACGGCCGCGGCGGCGGGCTGCCGGCTCGGGTCGAGGTAGAAGGTCATCAGCACGCCGTTGCTGGCCGATCCGGCGATCTTGGCGAAGTCCGGCGTGGCGATGGCCGAGGTGCCGAACCATTGCGGCCGGAAGCCCCGGTCCGCCGCGATCTTCACGAGGCGGCCCATCTCGGCGGCGTCGCCGCCGTAGTAGACGACCTCGATCCCCGCGCCCTTGAGGCGGTCGACCAGGGCGGCGTCGTCGGCGTCGCTCGGCGAGAATGACAGGAACAGCGCCTCGTTCACGCCGATGCGGTTGAGGTTGTCCTTGGTGGCGGCAGCGAGGCTGCGGGCCGCCGGCGTCTGGTCCTGGATCAGCGCGATCTTCCGGTCGCGGAACCGCTCGGCCAGCACGGCGGCGGACAGGCGCGCCTGGTCGTCGTCGCGGCCGCAGACCCGGAAGATGTTCGGCAGCCCCCGGTCGGTGAGCCGGGCCGCCACCGAGGCCGCGGTGATCATCACCACCCCGTTCTGGGCGTAGATGTCGGAGGCCGCGATGGAGGCGTTGGAGCAGACATGGCCGACAACGAGACGGACGTTCGACCGGACGAAGTGGTTGGCCACCGCCATGGCGGTGTTCGAGTCGCAGGCATCGTCCTGCACGTCCAGGGTGACGGGCTGGCCGTCGAGGCCGCCCATGGCGTTGGCGTCCCGGGCGGCGGCCTCGACGCCGCGCAGGACCTGCTCGCCGACCGCCACGTAGGGACCAGACCGCGGAACCGCGACGCCGACCACCACGTCGGCCACCGCTTGGGTGGCCGGCAGGAGCGCGAGACACAGGCTCAGGGCGATCAGTGCGGGCCGGAGCGGCCCGTGGGCGGGGACGAAACGTCCGATCTTCATCGGGCTCTTCTGGGCATCCTTGCGCGACACGTCGGCGCGACGGCGGATGCGGCTCCGTAGCCTCGATCCCGCCCCGCACCCAGTGCCCATACGCGAGGACGCGGCGAAACGCGATTTTTTTCCGCGGCGGTCCCGTCGGCGACCCGGCCCCTACTTGGCGTAGGCGTAGGCCGTCGCGGCGGACGCCAGAGGTCCGGTGACGCCGTTGAAGGCGGTGAGGACCTTCTGGACCTCGGTGAAGGGCGCGTTCGACACGTAGATCAGGTCGCGGTTGCGCATGCGGAACGCCTGGGACACGAACAGGCTGTTGGGGTCGCGCATGTCGATCCGGTAGACCACCGGCACCAGAGGCGTGCCGAGCAGCTTCGAGCCGGGGCTGAGCCGGCGCACGACGCTGGCGGGCTCGAACCGGAAGATGAACGTCCCGGCCGGGTCGGCGGCGAAGTCCGACAGGCCGCGCGCCTTGGCCAGCGCCTGCGCCAGCGTGATCCCGTCGGCCTGGAACGGCAGCTCGGTGCTGTTGCCCAGCGCGCCCACCGCGATGAAGGTCTGCGGGTCGCGCACCAGCGTCAGCACGTCGTTGGGCCGCAGGTAGATGTTTTCCTTGGGGTTCGACACCACCGTGGTCAGCGGCACGGTCGCGGTCACCGGACCGCGCGAGAGCCGCACGAAGGTCTCGTTGACCGGCGCGCGGTTGCCGCCGGCGGCGGCGATGACGTCGAGGATGCGGTCGCCGTGGCCGGAGAGCGGCAGGCGGGCGCCGGCGGCGCCCTCGCCGGTGACGGTGACGGCCTGGGAGATCGGGCGGGTGACCGAGACCAGCACCTGCGGCTGGATGGCCTTGCCGGCGAGTTCGTTCTCGATGAGCGCCTGGACGTCCTGGGTGCGGCGGCCGGCGACCTTGATGCGGCCGGCATAGGGCACCGAGATGGCGCCGTCGCGCCCGACGGGCTGCTCGGGGATGAGGGCGGACTTGGATCCGGCGGAGAAGCGGTCGGCGACGAGGGGTCCGGAGAACAGGCCGCCGGATCCGGCTTCCCAGATGGAGACCGAGACCATGTCGCCGATGCCGATGACCGGCTCGGAGGAGGGACGGTGGTCGCCGAAGGAGGCGAGCAGGCTGTCGAGGGGGCGGCCGCGCAGGGCCTCGACCACGGAGGGGGTGACGTCGATGATCTCGTAGCGGGCGAGCAGGCCGCCGTCGGCCGTGGCCACTTCAGACCCGGCCTGGATCGCGCTCGCCGTCGGACCCGCCGCGGGCAGGTACGTGCAGCCCGACATCGCCGTGACGGCGAGCAGGACGTGGGGAAGTTTGCGCATCCAGATGTTGCCCATCGGTATTGCCGAGCCCGTGCCTAGCCCATAGCGGCCCAGGTGTCCGTAGCGGGTGAGCCACACTCCGCCCGCCACGACCGAGACTGCTAAGTCATCCTCGTTAAGCACAGCTTTTTCGGGGCACAGGAACGACAAATGCCGGGCGCAGCGCGCATTGCTGAAATATCGGGACACAAATCCGGGCGCGTAGGCGGTAACGGGCGGCCCATTGACTCCAGGGCTGCTCGGCCCCGGCGCGATCCGCTCACTGCCCCTGGGTCACTGCCCCTGGGTCACTGCCCCTGGGTCACTGCCCCTGGGTCACTGCCCCTGAGTCACCGCCGCGGTGATGTCGCCGTAGACGGCGCTGACGCGGGACACGTAGTAGCGGATGCTGCCGACCGCGACGAGGAAGATCAGCCCCCCGAGCAGGGCGTACTCGGTCGCGGTGGATCCGCGGACGTCGCGGGCGAGGCGCGCGGCCGCGACAGGGATTCGATCCGTCAGGGCGGCCGCCGCCCGGGATCGCACCGCGCGCCGCCCCGCCCCGTCGCCGCCCGGCTCATCCATGGTCGAACGCGCCTTCCCGTCCCGCCGTCCGCGTGGCTTCACGCGCTCGGAAGGCTGTTACCGGCCCGCGCTTGCCGCCGGCTTAACGAAGTGTCCGAAACAGGGCGTCGGGCCGATTCCGGGCGGGATATGCACCGCCCGGCGAGGGCGCGCCCGCGACGGCTCAGGCGTGGCCGGCCTTGTGGCGCAGATCATCGATCCGCTTGGAGGCCTCGGCCTTGTCGAGGTCCGGATCGAACGCCTTCGGCTCCTTCGCCTCCTCGGAGAGCGTCTTCAGGTAGGAGGCCTGCGCGCCGGTCATCGGCTCGCCGCCGGTGGTCCACTGGTCCGGATCCTTGATCTGGTTCGACACGTCCTTCGGGTCGGTCTTGGGGTTCTCCGGCGCGTCCTGGTGCGCGTCCTGGCGCGCTCCCGAATCCCGATCGGCCTTCGACGTCGCCTTCGCGGTGGTGGTAGCCATGCGACTCATGTTCCCTAAATGTTCGCGTTCCGGGTCGTCAACGCGGCCCGCGGCGCGACGGTTCCTGACGACACGGCGGCGTCGGGCGCGGCGATCTTCCCTTCCGCGCGCGCGCTCCGCATGATCGCGACGCGCGGCGCGCCGGTGCGCCTCGGAGCCACGGTAATCCGGATGACGTCCCAATCAGACCCGGCATCCGATGCCGGGACGGCCGCCCAGGTGCTCGTAGTCATGGGTGTCTCGGGGTCCGGGAAGAGCACCGTGGCGGCGCTGATCGCCGAGAAGCTCGGCTGGATCTTCGTGGACGGCGACAGCTTCCACACGCCGGAGCACGTGGCGAAGATGCACGCGGGCCACGCCCTCGACGACGCGGACCGCGCGCCGTGGCTCGCCCGGATCGCGACCTGGATCCAGCAGCGCCTCGACGCCGGCGAGTCCGGCGTGGTGGTCTGCTCGGCGCTCCGGCGCGCGTACCGGGACGTCCTCACCCGGGGCAGCCGGCGGGTCCGCATCGTCTACCTCGACGGCGACAAGGCCCTGATCGCGCGGCGTCTCGCGAAGCGCCAGGGTCACTTCATGTCGCCGCATCTCCTGGACAGCCAGTTCGCGACCCTCGAGGCCCCGGACCCCGACGAGCACCCGATCACCGTCGGGATCCTCGAGCCGCCCGAGGCGATTGCCGACCGGGTCGTGGCGGAACTCGCCGCCGCGGCGCGCCGGGATCGGGGTGGGGCGGGATCCGGGTTGGGAGTGACGCGATGACAGCAGGAACCGGCAAGGCGGCGGGGATCGCCCTGGTGATCTCCGACGTCGACGGCACCCTGGTGACCGGGGACAAGCGCCTGACGGCGGCGACGGTGGCGGCCGTGCGCCGCCTGCGCGCGGCCGGGATCGGCTTCAGCATCGCCTCGGCGCGGCCGCCGATCGGATTGCGGAGCCTCGTGGCGGAGCTCGGCCTCGACCTGCCGATGGGGGCATTCAACGGCGCGAGCGTCGTCCGGCCGGACCTGTCGATCATCGAGGAGCGGACCATCCCGGAGCCGGCGGCCCGGGCGGCCCTCGACCGGCTCCTGGCCGAGGGGCTGGATGTCTGGGTCTTCGCCGACGGCGCGTGGTGCCTGCGCGACCCGGACGGTCCCTACACCGACCTGGAGCGCCGCACGATCGACGCGGAGCCCCGGGTCGTGCCGGATCTCGGAACGCTCATGGGTACGGCCGCCAAGATCGTCGGCGTCAGCCGCGACCACGCCCATCTCGCGGCCTGCGAGACGCGAATCGCGGCGGCGCTGGCCGGCCGGGCCACCGTCCACCGCTCGCAGAAGTACTATCTCGACGTGACCCCGCCCGATCTCGACAAGGGTCGCTTCGTCGCCTGGATGAGCGCGCATCTCGCCATCCCGCGCGAGCGGATCGCCACGTTCGGCGATGCCGGGAACGATCGCCCGATGTTCGCGCAGAGCGGCTACTCCGTGGCGATGGGCAATGCCGAGGCGAGCGTCCAGGCGGCCGCCAGCGCGGTCACGGACAGCAACGACGCCGACGGGTTCGCCCGCGCGGTCGAGCGCTTCATCCTTCCCTGACCGGCTCCCCAGACCGGCCGACCGCGTCCGCGCGCCGCCCTGTGGCGCGCGGATCACAAGCACGGCCGTCGCCCCGGCCGCCCACAGGCTGCCGAACGGGGGCCGCTTTCCGGCCTCATTTCCCCGTGACCTAGCTTGACTACAGAACAAGCAGCACCGGGTCTCGGAATGCATCGCCTCATCCTGGCCGCCGTCCTCGCGGTCGCGCCCGCCGCCGCCTTCGGGCAGGGCGCGCGCGACAATATCGACGCGTTGATCGAGCAGCAGGCGAAGGCGAACGGCGTTCCGGCGAGCTTCGTGCACGCCGTGGTCAAGCGCGAGAGCAACTATAATCCGCGGGCGAAGGGCGGCAGCGCCCTGGGTCTCATGCAGATCAAGCACGCGACCGCGCGCGGCATGGGCTACACAGGCGACGCCGCCGGCCTGTACGATCCGGAGACCAACCTGCGCTACGGCGTGGCCTATCTGGCGGGCGCCTACCGCACGGCCAAGGGCAACGTCGCCCAGGCCTACCAGTACTACAACCGCGGCTACTACTACGCCGCCAAGCGCCAGGGCATCTCCACCGAGGTCGCCTCGGTCGTCGCCCCGGTGGCGGCGTCGGCCAGCGCCCTCGCGAGCCTGTTCGGCGGCGGCGTCGCCGACTCCAGACCCAACCCCGCGGCCGCCGCCCTGGCCTACGCGCCGACGGCCGCCGCCGTGGCGGAGGTTCCGACCGAGACCGTCGAGGTGCCGCTGCCGCCGCGCCGGCCCGCCGCCCTGGCCGGCGCCGCGGTCGAGCTCGCCAGCCTCTCCATCGACCCGGCTGCGGGCGCGACCCCGGCTGCACCCCAGGCCGCCTCGGTTCCCTCCGTGGAGGTGCCGCTGCCGCCGCGCCGGCCCCCCCCCCTCCGGAGGGCGGGGGGC
>NZ_JBKFBI010000107.1:0-21150 GCF_053346095.1 Methylobacterium sp. A52T
CGTCGGCCGCGCGCTTCGCCCGTCAGGTCGCCGCGGCGCTCGGGAAGGCCCCGGCGTGAGCGCGGCCGGGGCCGGAGCGCGGCGGGCGCGAGCCGACGGGTCCGGGGCCTCGCCGCTCTGGCGCGGGGCGGGGCTCCTCGCCCTCGCGCTGGCGGTGAGCGCCGCGCTGCTGCACGCCAACCTGGCGGCCGTCCTGCCGCCCGGGCAGTGGTGGGCCGCCCTGCTCCACCCGACCGACGCCGACATGCCGCAGCTCGTCCTGCGCGACAGCCTCCTGCCGCGCCTCGCCATGGCGATCCTGGCGGGCGGCGGCCTCGGCCTCGCCGGCGTGCTGTTCCAGCAAGTGCTCGACAACCCGCTGGCCGAGCCCGGCACCCTCGGCGTGTTCGCGGGGGCGAAGCTCGCCCTGGCCCTCGCGACCCTGTGGTGGCCGGCCCTCCTGATCTACGGCTACGAGCCCGTCGCCGGCGCCGGGGCGGCCCTGTGCACGGGCCTCGTGCTGCTGCTGAGCGGGCGCAGCGGCTACGCGCCGTCCACCGTCATCCTCGCCGGACTGGTGGTCGGGCTGTCCGCCGAGGCCGCCAACCGGATGCTGGTGCTCGCGCATTTCGACGCGCTCTCCGACCTCTACGCGTGGCAGGCCGGCGCGCTGAACCAGAACAACTGGGACGGCGTCCGCGGCCTCGCCCCGCGCCTCGCCCTCGCGGCCCTCGCGGCCGGCCTGCTGGCGCGCCCGCTGACCCTGATCGAGCTCGGCGATGCCGGGGCGCGGGGCCTCGGCGTCTCCACCGCCGGCACGCGGCTCACCGCCCTCGCCCTCGGCGTCGCGGTCGGCGCCAGCGTGACCGGGTATCTCGGGGTGATCGGTTTCGTCGGCCTGGCGGGGCCGGCCATCGCCCGCTACGGCGGCGCCCGCCGGCTCCGCGACCGCCTGCTCTGGGGGCCGGTCGCCGGGGCGGTGCTGCTCGTCCTGACCGATCAGCTCGTGCAGCGGCTCATCGGCCGCAGCGGTGTCCCGACCGGCGCCGTCACCGCCCTCGTCGGCGCGCCCCTGCTGGTCGGCCTCATCCTGGGCCTGCGCACCGCGCGCGAGGCGCCGCCGGCGCCGGGGCCCGTCCCGGTCCGGCTCGCCCGGCCGTGGCCCGCCATCGGGGCGCTCGCGATCCTGGCCCTCGCGGCCGTCGGCCTGTCGCTCACCCTGGGGCGGGATGCCCAGGGCTGGCTGTGGAGCCCCGATCCGGGCGCCCTCCTGGCCTGGCGGGCGCCGCGCGCGCTGGCCGCCCTGGGGGCCGGGGCCATGCTCGCCTACGCGGGCGGGCTGCTGCAGCGGCTGACCGGGAACCCCCTCGCGAGCCCCGAGCTGTTCGGCGTCTCCGCGGGCGCGGCCCTCGTGGTGGTGCTCGTCCTGTTCCTCGCCCCCGGTCTCGGCCCGGCCGCGATGCTGGCCGCCTCCGCGGCGGGCGCGCTCGCGACGCTGCTGGCGGTCCTGGCCCTGGGCCGCCGGGCGCGCTACGCCTCCGCCCGGATCCTGCTCGTCGGCGCGGCCCTCACCAGCCTGATCGGCTCGGTGATCGCGCTCCTGCTCGCCACGGCCGACCCGCGGACCGCCGCCCTGCTGACGTGGCTCTCGGGCTCGACCTACAACGCCACCGGGACCGAGGCGGGGCTCGCCTGCCTCGGCGCGGCCCTGGTGCTCGCGGGCACGCCGCTGCTCGCGCGCTGGCTCACGATCCTGCCGCTCGGGGCGGAGACGAGCCGGGCCGTCGGGCTCCAGGTCGCGCGGGCGCGCCTGACGGTCCTGTCGGTCGCCGCGATCCTGACCGGTGCCGCGACCCTGCTCGTCGGCCCGCTGAGCTTCGTCGGGCTGATGGGCCCGCGTCTCGCCCGCAGCCTGGGCTTCAGCCGGGCCGCCGAGCAGCTGGTGGCGGCGACGCTCGCCGGCGGCCTGATCATGGTGCTGGCCGACTGGCTCGGGCGCGTCGCGGCCTTCCCGTGGCAGTTGCCCGCCGGCCTCGTCGCGACGGTTCTCGGGGGCGCCTATTTCGTCTGGCTGATGCTGCGCCGATGATTCTCTCCCCGCTGAACGCCCTTTTCGTCGGCCCCCTCGAGGGCTACCGGGATCGGATCGTGTCCGCGGAGGATCCGCGCCCCTCCGTGAGGGGCGCCGACCTGCTCGATCCGCGTGTCCTGACCGACCAGCTCGACCGGTTCGCCCGCACCTTCGCGGCGCCGGAGCCCCGCGCCGTCGCGTCGATCTGGGCGAAGCAGCACTTCTCGATGCTGGTGGTGCCCGCGCTCGCCGCCAACATCGTGCTCGACCTCGTCCTGCCCGTGGCCCTCGACGCCGTCGAGATCGTCCCGGACGACGGCGGGCTGACGCGGGCGCTCAAGCTGCGCGGCCCCGCCGCGGGGAGCGACGGGCCCGGCGGGCAGACCGGCGAGAGGGCGCCGGCGGATCGCTTCGGCGCGCTGATCGACGCGCACCTGGCGCCCCTGGTCGGTGCCCTGGCGGCGGTCTCGGGCGTGGCGCCGCGCGTGCTGTGGAGCAATGCCGGCAACATCTTCGAGTTCGTGGTGCGCCGCACCGAGGGGCTCCCGCAGGCGGGCCGGACCGGGCACGCGGCCGCCGCGAGCGTCCTGACGAGCCGCCGCCGGTCCGGCGCGCCCAACCCGCTGTTCGCGCCGATCCGCTACGTCCCGGAGGCGGGGGACGCGCCGGCGGGCGCGCCGCCGCGGCGGGTGCGGAAGGTCTGCTGCCTGCGCTACCTCATCCCCGACCAGAGCCTCTGCGGCGCCTGCCCCCTGCCGGCACGCCCCGAAGCGGGTCCGGCGGGAACGGACGGCCCGAGGAGGCCCGCATGAACGGTCCCGATGCGCCGGTCGTCGCGCGGCCGCGGGGCGCGCCGATTGCGGAAGCCGCGGGCGCGCCCCCGCTCTTCACCCTGCAGGGCGCGAGCTTCTGTCTCCCCGAACGCACCCTGCTGCATCCCCTCGACCTCGTGATCCAGCCGCGGCAGGTGGTGGGCCTGATCGGCCATAACGGGTCCGGCAAGTCGACCCTGATCAAGCTGCTGGGCCGCCAGCAGGCGCCGACCGCCGGCCGGATCGCGTTCGCGGATCGCGCCCTCAGTGCCTGGGAAGACCGCGCCTTCGCGCGCGAGGTCGCCTATCTGCCGCAGGCGCTCCCGCCGGTCCCGGGCATGACCGTGCGCGAGCTCGTGGCGCTGGGGCGCTATCCCTGGCACGGCGCCCTCGGCCGCGTCGCCGACCGGGATCGCGAGGCGGTCCGGCGGGCGCTCGCCGCCACCGGCGTCGCCGCCTTCGCGGACCGCTTCGTCGACACGCTCTCGGGCGGTGAGCGGCAGCGCGTCTGGCTCGCGATGATGATCGCGCAGGAGCCCACCTGCCTGCTGCTCGACGAGCCGATCTCGGCCCTCGACGTCGCCCACGCCGTCGAGATCCTCGTCCTCGTGCGCGATCTGGCCCATCGTGACGGGCTCGGCGTCGTGGTGGTCCTGCACGACGTGAACATGGCGGCGCGCGTCTGCGACCGCATCCTGGCGCTGCACTCGGGACGCCTCATCGCGGACGGCCCGCCCGGCACGCTGATGAACCCCGACACGCTGCGCGCCGTGTACGACATCCCGATGGGCGTCATGCCGCATCCGGATACCGGTCGGCCGCTGAGCTACCTGCGCGGATCTTAGGCCGGCGCGCGACGACTTGGCCGGACGCCCGGGTGGCGGCGCGCCGCGGACCTCGCCGCCGCCCGGCGGTGGCCTCGTGTCGTCCGGACGATCGAGCGCCTCGGGAAGAGCGCGGCCGTTGCGGCGGCTCTGACAACGCTGGCGCGGACGGAGGGATTCCGGGACGGTGACCGGCCCTCGCGGGGTGGTCCTGTGTCAGGCTTGGGGGCTATCGGAGTGGCGGCCCCGGGGCGGTTTCCTGCCTGTGCGCTTCCCGACGGCGTCGATTGAGACGCGGGCGGAACAGCCGCGAAGCACCCGGCACCGCGGACTTGAGATGATAGATTATATACAATAATCCACCGAATCCGCAGTCAGCGCTTCGGGATGGCGCGCTGCGTGCCGAGGCGACGCATGCAACCGTTCTTCTCGACAGAGGGAATTCACCCCAAGGACGCGTTCCGGCGCTGGCGGGAGACGATCTGCGAGCGATTGATCCCGATCGACCAGCAACCCCTTCACGGGGTTCCGTTTCAGGGCAGGCTGGACGTCACGAGCATCGGGCCTGTGCCGATCTCGAAAATGGCACACACCGCCATGCGGACTGAAGCGACCCCCGACGCGATTCGGCGCCACGGGCAGCCCGACCGCCTCTACGCGTCCATGAAGCTCTCCGGCCAGGACGCCATCCAGCAAGGCGATCGGGAGGCTGTGTTCCGGACGGGCGACTTCGTCGTTATCGACGCACGCCCGGCCGTTTGCGAGGCCGACACGGGCATCTCCCTCGTCATCGATCTGCCGCGCGAGCGCTTCGAGGCCATGCTGGGCCCGTCCCGGCTGTACTGTGCACTCACGGTCGGCGCGGACCTCGCCTCCACGACCCTGGCAAACACCTTCTTCCAGGAGCTGGCGCGCTTGGGCGATCAGCTCACGCCCGACGCGGCCGCGCGCATGGCGGCGATCGGAACGGACCTGATCATAGCGAGCCTCGCCGAACGGATGGCGCAGGAGGTACCCCGTTCCGTCCACGGCAACGTCACGGTCCAGCGCGCCAAGGCCTATGTCGAGGCGAACCTGAGCGACCCGAACCTGGATCCGCCGCAACTCGCCGCCGCGATGGGCGTATCGCTGCGCCGGCTCCAGGAACTGTTCCACGAGCGCGGCCGGCACATCTCCGACTACATCTGGGGACGCCGAATGGAGGCGGCAGCCAAGCGCCTGGGCGATCCGGCCTGCGCCCACCTGTCGATCGGCATGCTGGCCTACGGCTGCGGTTTCAGCAGCCAGGCGCATTTCGCGCGCCGCTTCAAGGATCGCTACGGCATGAGCCCGCGTGACTACCGGCAGGCGCACAGCCGAGACACGCAACCGGGCGCGTCCGCGTCCCGACCGTCATTCTCGTCGACTGAGTGACCGGTTCGGGCCGCTTCCGGAACGGCAGCTCGGGGCGGTCTCCCGCCTGTCCGCTTCCGGGCATCGAGTGTGGGAACGCCGACCTCGGCTTCCATGCGCGCCCGATCCCGAGGAGCGGTTCTTCCATCCGAGTGTTCAGCGGCGGACTCCGCCACGATCCGGCGCACGGGATCTCGCATCGCGCTTCGACTGCGCGCGGCGTACGACCACCGCCTGCGCGGGCTCGCGGTACCGGTCATCCAACCCCCATTCGCCGACGGCTGTCGGGCGCGCGATAAGGTTGACACCCTGCGGCGGGTCGCATTCCGGTCAGGGCAGGGGACGGTAGGCACCGGCGAGTTCCGTGCCGCGCCGGAATTCGCAGATGCCGCCTCGGCTGACCTTCCGAATACGCGAAGGGATGACGTCACCGTGCGGCGCGGACCTTCCGAATCGGATTCGCGGCCTTCTGCTCCTCTTGGTACGCGGCGATGGCCATCGAGCAATTCGGTGTCAGGAGGCCGGCTCTCTCGCGGAAGCAGGCCTGGACTTCCCCGCCGTCGGGCGAGAACTGGCCGCAGTGTTCCAGGTAATCTCCTATGCAGTGGCGCTTCAGGTTCTCCTGGCTCGCCTGTGGCTGGGCAAAGGCCATGTCGGAGACGAGGCCGAGGACAGCGGTGAGGCAAGCAATCTTCGAGATACGCATGATCGGCTCCGTAGGGTGAGAGATCTACTGAGGAGACGCCTTCAGGCTCCGGTCATGGCCAGATACGGGATGAGGGAGGCGCAGACGAAGTTGCCGGCGATGACCAGCAGGATGACGGACTGCATGCCCATGACGGCTCACCTCGCCTGCGCGAGGAGACCGGCCGCGGATGCGGGCGTCAGCATCGGCGCGCAGGCGATGGCGCCGATCACGCTGATGACGATCAGCAGTCGTGCGATGATGGTGGTCATGTCGGTTTCCCCTCGTGGCCGTTCGAGCCTTTGGTTAATGAAGGATCTAAGAGCTCGGCCTTGCGCGCGTGTTGCTTCGATTGTTGCGTCGAGCAGGGCCGGCGGACACCGCTGGCGCGCCCGCTCGCCGACCGCTGTGGCGACGGGCGGTGGCCGCGAACTGACACGTGTCGTGAACGGTCAAGCATTCGCTCCGCCGTCCACTCTGCCGAAGGCGGCGGCGACCTGGCCGACCAAGGTCGCCCAGGGCATGTCCAAGGCCGCGTAGACCGGGCCCGCCTCCGGGCGCGCGTTGTCCTTCAGGATCTCGACCATCAGCGTCGCGTAGTCGGACAGGACCACGCCCGCCTGCGCCATACGGAGAAGGCCGGCCTGGCGCTTGGTCTCGCTGAACGTCCCGGACGCGTCGACAGCCACGTAGGCGTCGAGGCCGCGGGCGACGGCCGTCATGGCCGGGAAAGCCGCGCAGACCTCCAGCGAGATGCCGGCGAAGATCAGCTTCTCGCGGCCCGTGGCCTCGATAGCCCGGGCGACGCGCGCGTCGTCGTAGGCGTTCACCGACGAGCGGTCGATGATCTCGTGTCCGGGCAACGCCGCGACCAACTCGGGGAAGGTCGGACCCCATAGGCTGTCGCGCGCCGTCGTGGTGACCACGATGGGCAGGCCGAGCGCCGTGGCGGCCTTCGCCAGGGCGATCACGTTGTGCTTGAGCTCGCCCGTCGCGTAGTCCCGCACGCCCGTCATCAGGCCGACCTGATGGTCGACGAGGACGAGGGCTGCGTTCTCGGCGGTGAGCGGTTCGTAGGCGCGAGCGGTCATCGTATCCTCCTGCTCAAGGCCCGTCGGGGCCGGCGACGAGCAAGAGCTATCGGCTGGACCGGCGGCCCAGAAGCCGCGACAATCCGAACCCAGCGTCCATCGGTTTGGACGATAAGGGGGCGGCGTGCTCGACCTGAACGACTTCTTCTACTTCGTGCAGGTCGTCGACCGCGGCGGCTTCACGGCGGCCGGACGGACGCTGCGCGTGCCGAAATCCACCTTGAGCCACCGCCTCCAGCAGCTGGAGGGCGCCCTCGGCGTCCGGCTGTTGAACCGGACCTCGCGCCAGTTCGGCATGACGGATGCGGGGGAGGACTTCTACCGCCACGCGGTCGCGATGCTCAGAGAGGCGGAGCTGGCGGAGACGACGATCCGCCAGCGCCTGACGGAGCCGACCGGCACGGTGCGGTGCACGGCCGGCGTCGCGACCATGCAGTTCGCCCTGGCGGACATCATCGCGGACTTCCTCGTCCGCCACCCGAAGGTGAATGTCGTGGCCCATGGCGTGGACCGCACCGTCGACATCGTCGGCGAGAACTTCGACATCGCCGTGCGGGCCCATACGGACCCGCTGCCGGACTCGAACCTCGTCCAGCGTACCCTGGCGCCGGCGCCCTGGTTCCTGTTCGCGGGATCGGCATACCTCGACGAGAACGGCGCTCCGGAGAGCCCAGACGCCCTTCGGGACCATCCGTCCCTGTTCATGATGCGGACCGGGGTCGCGCCGGTCTGGCGGCTGCGGCACGCGAGCCGCGCCGGGGACGAGGTGGTCCTGCCGTTGAGCCCGAGGCTGATGGGCGATGACATGGTCGGGCTGCAGCAGGCCGCCATCCGCGGCATCGGCGTGGTCGCTCTGCCGAGCTACATCTGTCGTCAGGCCGTCCGCTCGGGTGCCCTGCGGCGCGTTCTGCCCGACTGGGTCGCGGGCGACTCCACCCTGACGGCCCTCATTCCCTACCGCCAGGGCCTGCTTCCGTCCGTGCGGGCCTTCCTCGACCACCTCGCGGCGGAGTTCCCGAAGGCCGTGCTGCTCTAGGCGCGGACGACTTCGACGGGGTCGGCCGGCATCCGCCGCGGGCGCCACCGGATGCCGGATCCCGGCGTCCAAACGGTCGGACGATAGGTTCGAAAATACCCGCCTTCTCAGCCAGCGTTTGTCGCCGCACCATCGGCACATCCACGCAGCGAGGCAGGACATGACAGCTCTCGAGACCATCCAAGGGGCCGACGCGCTCCACCCGAGGCTCGGCGAGACCGTTCTCGGAGAGCCCCACCGCATCGGCTCGAACTTCTCCGCGACGCGCTTCTCCGAGGAAGCCTTCGACGGGCGCATGGACCCGCTCCTGATGGTCGACCACTTCGTGATGACGGGGCCGACCTTCGAGCCGCACCTCCATGCCGGCATCTCGGCCGTGACCGTCATGTTCGAGGACGCGACCGGCCATTTCCTGAACCGGGACACGCTGGGCCGAGACGTCGCCCTCGAGCCGGGCGATCTCTACTGGCTCGCGGCGGCGTCGGGCGCCGCGCACGAGGAGAGGCCGGCCGAAGGGGCACGGGTTCACGCTCTGCAGGTCTTCGTCAACCTGCCCGCGCGCCTCAAGGCGCAGCCGGCGCGCGCGCTGCACGTTCGCGCGGCCGACATCCCGGTCCTCGAAGGCCGCGGCCATCGCGTCCGCGTCGTGCTGGGGCAGAGCGGCGACGTTGTCGGCGCGGGCGGCACCCCGGAGGAGATGACACTGCTCGACGGCTTCCTACAGCCGGGCGGCGCCTTCGCCCACGCCCTGCCCGAGGGGCGGCAAGCCTGGATCTACGCCGTGTCGGGGCGCGTGTCCGTTCGCTGCCGTGAGGAGGAGCGTCTCCTGCCGGAGGGCGGCGCCCTGGCGGTGGGCGCCGGTTCCGCCGCGGAGATCATCCTCGAAGCCGCCGAATCCGCGCATGTCGTGCTGATGGCCGGGCGGCCGATCCGCGAGCCCTTCGTCAAGCGCGGTCCGCTGGTGATGTCCACGGTCGCCGACGTCGAGCGCGCGCTCGCCGGCTACGCCCGGGGCGCGTTCGGCCGCATCCCGGCCTGAGATCCGATCATCCGACACGCGAGCCCCGCGCGGCGCCGAGCGACGCGCGGACGGCGGAGCCTTGCCCGGCGGCGGTCGGGCCGATGCACCAGCGGGGACTGCGATGCGCCACGACACCTTCGGCCCCGATCCGGCGCCTGGGACGATCACCATTCCGCTCGCCGACGATGAGCGGCGGCGCGAGGACGCCCTGCGCGACCTGTTCGCGCGCTTCTGGGGCGACGCGACGGGAGAGCCGCGGGCCGTCTACGACACCTTCGTAGCCGGCAGCCCGCGCGCGGACGGCGTTGCGTTCGACCCCGTGGACGAGGCCGGCGTCCGCGGCTGGTGGGTGCGCCCCGCGGATGCCGCGCCGGGCCGCGCGATCCTCTTCCTGCACGGCGGCGGCTACGTCCAGGGCACGGCCGCGGCCTATCGCGGCTTCGTCAGCCAGATCGCGAGCCGGGCCGGCATCGCCGCCCTCGCCATCGACTATCCTCTGGCGCCGCAGGCGACGCTGCCCGCTGCCCCGGACGCGGCGCTGGCCGCCTGGGATTGGTTGATCGGCCAGGGCTACGACCGGATCGCCGTCGTCGGGGACTCGGCCGGGGGCGGGCTGAGCCTCGTCACCCTGGCGAGCCTCGCCCGGCGCGCCAGCGGCCCTGCGCCGGTGGCCGGCGTCGTCTTCTCGCCCTGGACCGACCTGACGCTGTCCGGCCCCTCCATGAACGATCCTTCGGTGCAGGACCCGCTCATCGGCCGTGAGTACCTGCAGGACTGCGCGCGCAAGTATGCCGGCGCGCGCGATGTCCGCCACCCGCTGGCTTCACCGCTCCTCGGCGACCTGCGCGGATTGCCCCCGCTCCTGATCCAGGTCGGCAGCGACGAGCGCCTCGTCGACGACGCGACGCGCTACGCCCTGCGCGCCGAACAGGCCGGCGTCGCGGTGCGGCTGGAGGTCTGGGAGGGCCTGCATCACGTCTTCCAGCTCGACGTCGCCCACCTCGACAGCAGCCGCCGGGCCCTCGACCGAGCCGCCGCCTTCCTGCGCCGCGCCTCCGCATCCTGACCATCGCCGCTCTCGAAGAGGACATGTCCGCCATGCCCCCCCGTGCCCTCATCCCGGATCAGGCATTCGACGTCGTCATCGCCGGCGGAGGCTCCGCAGGCGCCGTGCTCGCGCGCCGGCTCAGCGAGAATCCGAACCGGACGGTTCTTCTGCTGGAGGCCGGACCGGCCTACGCGCCGGGGGCGTATCCGGACGTCATCGCGAACGCGAACCGGGTCGGCGGCGACGCGGTGCACGACTGGGGATACCACACCCAGGACCGCTCCGGCCTCGGCCACGACGTGCGCGCGATCCGCGGCAAGGTGCTCGGCGGCAGCTCCGGCGTGAACGCCGCGGTCGCCATGCGGGCGCGGCCGTCCGATTTCGCCCGCTGGACCGCGCGCGGTCTCGACGGCTGGTCGTGGGACGCGGTGCTCCCGGTCTTCAGGGCGCTGGAGAACACGCCGGCCGGCGACGACGCGTGGCGCGGGCGCTCCGGGCCCTTCCCGATCCGCCAGCGCACGATGGAGGAGATCACCCCCTCCATGCGCGCATTCGTGCTGGCCGCGGAGGCGGCCGGTCTGTCCCGCATCGCCGACTTCAACGGCGCGGAGCAGCACGGCGTCTCGCCCTACCCGCTGAACGTGGTCGAGGGCCGACGCGTCAACACGGGCATGGCCTACCTGACTGAGGAGGTTCGGCGCCGACCGAACCTCGCCATCGTCGGGGGCGCCGAGGTCGACGCCGTGCTGTTCGACGGCCGGCGGGCGCGCGGCCTCCGGCTTCTGGGCGGCGCGACGGTGGAGGCCGGACGGGTGATCCTCTCGGCCGGGGCATTCGGCAGCCCCGCCATCCTGATGCGGTCGGGCATCGGGCCGGCGGCGCACCTGCGCGACCTCGACATTCCCGTGCTGCAGGACGCGCCGGTCGGCGAGCGGCTCAAGGAGCATCCGTTCTACTACAACGTCTACGCGCTCAGGCGGGAGGCGCGGGCGATGGACCCGGTCGCGGGCGCGATCATCTGGACGCGGTCGCGTGAGGCCGCCCCGGACGAGTTGGACCTTCACATCTCGGGGACGCACATCTTCGATCCGGCGCGGAGCCCGACCGGCGGGGCCATCGTACTGGCCTGCTCGGTCACGCTGCCGAGGTCCGTCGGCTCGGTTCGGCTGGCGAGCCGCGACCCCCGCGCCATGCCGCTCATCCGCTACAACTTCTTCGAGGACCCGGCTGACCTGCGGCGCATGTTGGAAGCGGTGCGCCTGTCGCGGCGCATCGGCCGGACGGCCCCGTTCAGCGACGTGGTCGCGGCGGAGATGTATCTCGGTCCCGATGTCCGTGACGACGACGCGCTGCGGCGAGCCGTGCTCTCGGCCGTCGACGGCTACGCCCACCCGACCTCCTCCGTCCCGATGGGCGGCCGCGACGACCCGTGGGCAGTGGTCGATGGGAGCGGGGCGGTGCGCGGGGTGGACGGCCTGAACGTCGTCGATGCCTCGATCATGCCCGACATCGTCTCGGCGCCGACGAATGTGACCACGATCATGCTCGCCGAGGCGATCGGCCGGAGGCTCGGCTAGCGCTCGGCTAGCGCTCGGCCGGGGACGGCCGAAGTCGGGACGCCGTTTTCGAGAAGCCGGGCCGCGCGCCTCGGCACGTCCGACCCACCGCCTCCCCCGGCTTCGCACGAGAGCGGTCACAGACATGGCGCGCTCGACCTCGAAGCGTCGTGCCCCAACCCGCTCCCGCACGGGAGCCGGGGGCATGGCGCGGCCGCCTCGACCGAGGCGCTTTCCTCACCGTCGCGATACGGTCGGAAGCGGCGCCAGCCGCACGACCGTCCGCGCGGGCCCTCGCAGAGGGTGCTTGCGCGGACGGCGTCCGCTACAATCGGCGCTTCCGGCGATGGAAAAGGGCGATCCAGGCATGGGCGACATCACGACGGTAGCAAAGGCCTTCTTCGACGCCTGCGAGACGGGCGGAGGCTGGGAGGCGTGCGCGCGCTACTGTGCCCCGCAGGCGACCTTCTCTGCCCAGGCCGATGCCCTGGCCGGCGTGACTTCCCTGCGGGACTACACGGAGTGGATGAAGGGGCTCCTGACCTTCATCCCCGACGGTCGGTACGAGGTGCGATCCTTCGCGACAGACGAGGAGCGCCGGAACGTGACGGCCTACGGGGTCTTCCACGGGACCCACACTGGCGAGGGCGGACCGTGCCCGCCCACGGGCAAATCCACATCGACCGACTACGTGTATGTCATGCAGTTCGAGGGGGACCGCATCGTCGGATTGACGAAGATCTGGAACGACGCCCGGGCCGTGAGAGAGCTCGGCTGGGCTTAGCCATCGCAGCGGCGAGCCTCGTCTTCCGCCGAACCGCGTGACGAGGCCGCCCGACGGATGCGCATCGCGCGGACGAGCTTCCTGGCCTGCCGCTTCTCTCCTAGCCTGCCGCTTCTCGCGGGTCTCCGTGACGGCGCGACCGGCGACCTTGACCATGGCGTGCCCATCAGCGGCCTTCTCCTCGGTGACGTAAGCCATGTCGGCGGTCTCCTGTCGTTCGGGGCTCGGATGTCGAGCGGCCTGTCTCCGGGGCTGGGTCGGGTGCGGCAAGGGCCCGTGCGCGGGTGCCCAGCATTGCCCGGGATCGCAGTCAGACAGGCGGGTTCGTCCCGCAAACCGCCTCCCGCCTTCGTGATCCTGCGTCAGGAGCCTTCGCCTCACCGACCGGGAGCGCCGCCCTGGGCCGCGACTTCAGAAGCCGCCCGGGCGAGATCGCGTTCGAAGCGCGGGTCGTGGAACAGCGCCTCTGCGATGACGGCCGCGGCGATCTTGCCGGCTTCGAGGTCGGACGGGAAATGTGTGCCGGCGATCACGCGGTTCTCTCCGTAAGACTCGGCGAACGCGAACAGCGCCTGGCGCTTCTCGGGCACGAGGCGCGACAGCACCGTGGCCGCGAGATACCCGAACGTGGCGTGGCCGCTCGGGTAGGACGTGCTGTCGGAGCGGTGTCCGAACGTGGCGAGGTCCGGCTTCACCGTGTAGGGCCGCGGCCGGGCGATGGCGGCCTTCGCCGCCAGCACGGCGAGTTCCCCGTCCTGGAACACGTTCTCGATCAGCGCCGCGGTGTCCGGCATCGTCTCCGCCGTGAAGGCCGGGCCGAGCACACCGGTGAAGCGGTCGAGGGTGCACGGCAGGTTCGCGGTGATGCGCCGCTCGTCGTCGGGCGTGCGGGCGCGGACCGCGGCCTCCACGGCCTGCATGTCCGCCTTGGCCGATCCCGAGCCGGCTTCGGGCGGGGGCGGCAGGACGCGCTGCAGCGCCATCGCCGCCGGGTCGACGTAGGTGCTGTGGAGCGTCGCGGCGGTGACGGGCAGGGCGAGGGACAGGAGCACGGCCAGCGTCGCGGTGAGCCGCCGGCCGCCCCGGCCGGAAATCCGATCTTTCACCACCCCTCCTCAAGCCGTGCCAGGTCTCAACGCTCGCAGCCACGCCGCCGGGCCGCCCCGAGGCTTCTCCGGGGCCGTCTCGGGCAACAAAGTCACGAGCACCCCGAGCGCGACCGCCGCCACGGCGGCGCACGCGAGATAGGCGGCATCGAACCCCGCCTGCTGGACCAAGGTTCCGGCGATCACGAACGACAGCGAAGCGCCGGCGCCCTGCACGGTCCCGATCAGGCCGTGGGCGGCGTTGTAGCGGCCGGTCCCACGGGTGACGTCGGCTAGGATCAGCGGCTTCACCGCGCTGAGCAGGCCGGCGCCGACGCCGTCGAGGCACTGGACCGCGATCAGCCAGTACGGGTCGCGCCAGACGAGATAGAGCAAGGCGCGCACGGGCAGCGCGGCGAAGCCGATCACGAGCAAGGGCTTGCGGCCCCAGCGCTCGGCCCGGCGGCCGACGATGAGCCCCATCGGCACCATGACCGCCTGCGCGCCGACGATGCAGACGGAGACGATGACGGACGACCAGTCCGGGCGCGCCTGCCCGATCTCCTGGGCGACGAGGGTCAGCAGCGGCGCGTTGGCGAAATGGAAAAGCCCTACGCAGGCCGCGACCACCATGAGCGGCCGGCAGGTCAGCAGGGTCCGCCACCGGGCCGGGGCTTGATCCCCCTCGCCGCCGCCGCCGCCACGGGCCCGGCGCGCGTCGATGGCATCGCGCGGGATGGCGTAGAGTGCCGCGGCCGAGACGATGGCGCAGGCCGGGACCAGGAGGAACACCGCGCGGTCCGGGAACAGCCAGCCGACGAGCCCGATCAGCACGGCGATGGCGACGTTCCCGGTCCGCTCCAGGGCCGCGTTGCGGCCGAAGCGCCGGGCGATCCGGTCGGATGGGAACAGGCCGAGCGTGAGCGTCGCGATGGCCGGGCTCAGCATGCCCCCGACGGCGGCCAGCACGCAGGAGGCCGCGAGCACGGGCCAGAAGTACGGGAAGAGCGCGACGAGGAGCGTGGCCAGCGAGAGCGCGACCAGGGCGCCGAGCAGGATCACGCGCTTGTCGCGCACCGCGTCGATGGCGGTCCCGATGGGCGTCTGCACCACGATGCCGACGATGCCCGACACCGTGCTGACCAGCCCGACCGAGGCATCATTCCAGCCGCGGTGCACGTAGAGGTAGACGTTGAGGTAGGGCTTGATCGCCCCGTTCACGTCGATGAGCAGGAAGTTCAGGAGGTCGAGAGGTCTGGAGACGGATGGCCGTCGCGAAGCGGGCGGCCGCTCCCCCTCGCCGATGTCCTGCTCCATGCGGTCCGCTCCCCTTTCAGCCAACCTAGAGCGGCGCGGCACCGAACCGAGGTGACCCCGCCCCGAATGAGCGTGACCGCCGGTAGAGGCTCTCCGGCCCGGCGGCCGCGGCGCCGACCCGCCCGAAACCCGTCTCCGTGAGTCCGAGGGCTTCCTCGGCAAGCTGAGGCGCGCCGAGGACCGCGCGACCTCCGCGCGTTTCGTGGCGGAACATCTCACCGGGCCAGGCGCCGCGCCCGACATCGCCCCGACCACCGGCAACCCCGATCACCGACCCGCCAAGCACCGGCGAGTGGGCTCAAGCCGGGAAAGCGCGCAGGAGGTCCTCAGCCCCGTAGGGCTTCTTCACCACCGGCACGGCGGCGAGGTCTTCCGGAATGCGGAAGCCGTCGCCGTAGCCGGTGGCGAACGCGTAGGGGATGCCCAGTTCGAACAGCCTGCGCGCGACGGCGATGCTGGTCTCGGAGCCCAGGTTGACGTCGAGCAGGGCCCGGGCCGGCGGCGCCGCGTCGATCAGGCGGAGCGCCTCGCGCGTCGACGACGCCATGTCCACGTTCGTGGCGCCGAGCGACGTGAGCAGCTCCTCGGCCTCCAGGGCGATGATCATGTTGTCCTCGACGACCAGCACGGACCCCGCGAGACCGCGCAGCGCCTCGGCGGGAGCCGCCCTGACAGCCTTCGGCGCGGCGCGTGGGGCATTCTGGACGAAGGCCGGGGGGATGGTGAAGCGCGCCTCGACGCCCGCCAGCTCGTAGCGCACCTCCGCCTCGCCCTTGAGCTCGTACGGGATCGACCGCTCGATGATGGTCGTGCCGAAGCCGCGCCGGGTGGGCGCCCGCACGGCCGGGCCGCCGGTCTCGCGCCATCGGATCACCAGGTGGTCGAGGGCGTCCCGCTCCCAGCGCACGTCGACCCGCCCGAGGCTGTCGCAGAGCGCGCCGTACTTGGCCGAGTTCGTCATCATCTCGTGGACGACCAGCGCGACGGTCGAGAACGCCTGCGGCTCCAGCAGGACGTCGGCGCCGTCGAGCACGACCCGGCCGGCCTTGGGCCCGAGGTAGGCGCCGGCCTCCAGCATGACGAGGTCGCGCAGGGATCCCGGCCCCCAGTTGGTCGAGGTGATCTGGTCGTGCGCCCGGGCGAGCGCCTGGATGCGGTCGCCGACCGTGCTCGCGAAGGCGCTGTCCGCCCCGTCCGCCGGCCGGCTCTGGGTCACCACCCCGCGGATCAGGTTCAGGATGTTGCGGACCCGGTGGTTGAGCTCGGCGATGAGGAGTTCCTGACGCTCCTGCGCGACCTTGCGCTCCTTCTCGGCGGAGTCGGTGAGGCGCAGGATCACCTCGAGCAGGGTGATGCGCAGGGCCTCGGCGGTCCGCATCTCGACCTCGGCCCAGGGGAGCGAGCGCCCGTGCACGGTCTCGCGCCAGGCCTCGAAGCTCTTGCGCGGGGTCAGGCGGACGCCGTTCGGCCCCGGGGTGGCGGGTTTCACCGGGTTGCCCGCCCAGGTCACGGTCCGCGAGACCTCGCGCCGGAAGTAGACCAGGAAATCCCGGGGCGTGCGCGACACCGGGATGGCGAGCATGCCGGCCGCCCGCTCGGTGAAGTCGCGGCCCGGTTCGTGGACGCGCCCGATCTCGTCGGTCGCGTAGGCCTTGCTCGCGGCCGTGCGGTTGAGGAAGCGCACCAGGCCGGCGAACTCCTCCGCGGTCGGGGTCGAGCCCTGGAGCGTGATCTCGCCGTTCACCCACAGGCCGATGCCGTCGCAGGGCAGGATTGCCGCCAGGTCGTCGAGGAAGTCGGACAGGCTTTCCAGGTTGGTGCCGCCGGTGGCCAGCGCGCCCAGCAGGCGGTTGTGCAACTCGCGCGAGCGGACCTCGCGCTCGGCGTCGGCCTGCCGCTCCCGGGCCTCCAGCAGCCAGGAGAACATCTGCCCGAACAGCTCGGCGCCGGTCCGGCGCTCGAGGGAGATGTGGCGCGGCTCGGTGTGGTGGCAGGCGAACAGGCCCCACAGGCGACCGTCGCGCAGGATGGACACGGACAGCGAGGCCGCCACGCCCATGTTGCGCAGGTATTCGAGGTGGATCGGCGAGACCGTCCGCAGGGTCGACAGCGACAGGTCGAGGGGTTGCCCGGCCGGATCGCGCGGGGGCAGCACGGCGGCGCCCGTGTCGTCGACGTCGGCGATGATGCGCAGCCAGTTGCGCGCGTAGAGGGCGCGGGCCTGTTTGGGGATGTCGGAGGCCGGGTAGTGCAGCCCCAGGTAAGGGGCGAGGCCGGACCGGACCGCCTCGGCGACGACCTCGCCCGAATGGTCCTCTGCGAAGCGGTAGACCATAACCCGGTCGAACCCGGTCAGCGCGCGCATCTGGCGGGCGGCCTCGCGGCAGAGGGGGTCGAACCCCACGGTCTGCTGGAGACGGGTGACCATGCTGCGCACGAGGTTGCCGGCGCTGAGGTGTTCGGTGGCGCTCGGCTCGGCCTCGATGACGATGGTGTCCCCGGACCGGTGGAGGGCCACGTCGAACGGCTCGCCGCCCGGCACGAGCCGGAGGCCGAAGACCCGGTCGACGGCGTCCGGCCCGCGCAGGGTCTGCAGGTGCCCGCGCAGGGTGTGGATGGCCTCGCGGTCGAGGACGGCGTCGAGGGGAAGGCCGAGAAGCGCCGCCGCATCCTGGCCGAGCCAGGTCGCGACGTTGTCCGAGGCGCGGGTGACGATCCAGTCCGGGGAGACCCCGATGAGGAAGCCGAACACCTGCACCGCGCCGAGGATGTGGATGGGCTCGCGGTCGCAGGACGAGAGGTCGATCTCCGGCGTCGGTTGCGACGCGTTCAACTGGTCCATGGGCCCACGATGCTGCGCGCAGGCCAGGGTCCGGCTGCGGTTCGGATATTGTCTTCGCCGATCAACGCGGCACGGCGCGCAGGCGTTGCAGGACCGGCCTATGCCAGGACCCACGATCCTTCCCTTCGACGCGTTGCCGCGACCCCGGGATGCCCGGAGCGTGGAACCGCCCCGGGCGGCCGGATCAAACCTTGCCGGTCACCTTGTCGGCCACGTGCTCGGCGCCGTCCTTGACGTCCCCGGTCGTCTTCTGGGCTTCGCCCTTCCGTTCCTGCACCTTGCCCTCGGCCTTCAGCTTGTCGTTGCCAGTCGCGCTGCCGATGCCCTGCTTCACGTTGCCGAAGGCCTCGTTGGCCAAGCCCTTGATCCTGTCGGTGCGGCTGCTCGTGGCGGTTCTCCTTCGCGACCAGGGAGGCCACGGGGATCGGGAACGGCTCTCGCCCGGGCGCCGTTCCGCGCGGCCGGTCACGGCCACGGGAGGGTCGTGACGCGTGCCCAGCGGGTGCCCGGATCGACGCGACGGCCAAGTCTCGACTGCCCGGCAGGAAGGGCCCTCCGCGCAAGCGGGATCCGCTAGGGATGTGCCTTCACCCTCGTGCGCGTGCTCCTGTTCGGTGCGGCTCTTTCGGACGCGACAACACCCATGTCAGCCGGTGCCGAAGCCGGCGTACCCGCCTGGACGCCACCCGGCCGGAGCGATCCGACGCATGTCCGGTGACATCATCCCGCCTCCGGATCGTAGGCAGCACGACGGCACCGGCGCGGCGCGGTTCTCGGAGTCAGTGCCTACGCTGACGATCTGGCGATCCGGGCAGTCAGGTCTCGCAGGGAATGCTGCCGCAGCGGGATGCGACGGTTCGGTCGATCCATTCCTTCGGACGGAACTCTTCGCGAGCGAGCCGAGAAGCAGCCGTTCCCCCGCTCAAGCTCGAATCACACGCCGTCGTGAAGATCGGACGCGCCGATTGGGCATTCCTTCGGCCGTTGGTCGAGCCAGTTTCCGCGGGGAGAGATCAAAAGCCCGCGCAAGAAAAATCGCTGTCACTACAGCGGCTTAGATCGAGTTGAGAGGTTCTGGCGGAGACGGAGGGATTCGAACCCTCGATACCCATTTCTGGGTATGCTCATTTAGCAAACGAGTGCCTTCAGCCGCTCGGCCACGTCTCCGGCGCTCTGGCTCTAGAAGGTCGGCTCCGGCGGGTCAACCCGATCCTGGCGGGCGGCGGCCACGCGGCGGCGCTCGACGTGCTTGGCGACGCGCAGATGCCGCGAGATCGCGTAGTTCATCGCCGTCAGGAAGCCGTAGGTGCCCCGCACGAAGTGGCGGCGGCCGAGATAGGCCTTCAGGAAATTGCCCGGCAGCTCGACGAACACCCGCCAGGTCGGGATCACCACGCCCCGCGACTCCAGGTCGTCCGCCTGCTGGTCGGAATAGCGGTTCAGCTTGTCGAGCTGGTCGCCGAGCGAGCGCACCGAGAAATGGTGGATCACGCCCCGGAGCCGGCCCGGCTTCACCCCCGGGTCCAGCGCCACCCGGTCGTGGACCGGCGAGGCGGCGTAGCGGCCCCGGTCCTTCCGGTAGAGCCGGACCGGCGTCAGCGTGTAGGCGAGCGGGTGCGGCCGGCCCTCACCGGGGAAGATCTCTGCGATGCCGATCCGCCACGCCGGCCGGCGCGGCTCGCCTGCGGCCCAGAGGCCCCGGATCTCCCGGGCCAGTTCCGGCGGCACCACCTCGTCGGCGTCGAGGTTCAGGAGCCAGACGTGCCGGCACTGCTCCTCGGCGAAGCGCTTCTGCGGGCCGTAGCCCGGCCAGGGATGGTGCAGCACCCGCGCGCCCAGCGACTCCGCCAGGGCCTGCGTGCCGTCGGTGGACCCGGAATCGACCACCACGAGGTCGTCGGTCAGTCCACGGACCGCCCGAAGCGTCGCGCCGATCCGGTCCACCTCGTTGTGGGCGATGATGAAGACCGACAGCGGCAGGGGCCCGTCGGATCCCGGGACCGGCGTGGGGGCGGCGGCGCCCTCCGGAGCGCGGCTCACGCCAGCCAGTCCGGCACCCGGTCGAGGGCGATCAGGGCGTCGACGTCGAGGCGCGGGCGGACCACCGCCGCGCGGTCGCCCCGCACCAGAACCTCCGGCACCAGTGGCCGGGTGTTGTAGGTGCAGGACTGCACCGCCCCGTAGGCGCCGGCGCTCATCACGGCGATCAGGTCGCCGGGCCTGACCTCCGGCATCTCGCGGTTGAGGGCGAGGTAGTCGCCGCTCTCGCAGACCGGGCCGACCACGTCGGCGACGAGGCGCGGCGTCTCGGGACCCGGCTCGATGACCGGCCGCAGGCCGTGATAGGCCTCGTACAGGGTCGGGCGGATCAGGTCGTTCATCGCCGCGTCGACGATCACGAAGGTCCGCCCCTCGCTGTGCTTCACGTAGAGCACCCGCGTCAGCAGGATCCCGGCATTGCCGACGATCATCCGGCCGATCTCGAAGACCGGCCGCAGGCCGAGGGGGGCGAAGTGCGGCCGCAGGGTCGCCGCCAGCGCGGCCGGGTCCGGCGGCGGCGCGTTGTCGTCACGGTAGGGGATGCCGAGGCCGCCGCCGAAATCGATGTGGCGCAGGGGATGGCCGGCCGCCAGCAATTCCCGGGCGAGGCCGGCGAGCAGCCGGGCCGCGTCGGCGAAGGGCGCCAGATCGGTGATCTGGCTGCCGATATGCATGTCGACGCCGTGCACCGCGATCCCCGGAAGGGCGGCTGCGGCGGCGTAGACAGCCGGCGCCCGGGTGATCGGGATGCCGAACTTGTTCTCGTACTTGCCGGTGGAGATCTTGGCGTGCGTGCCGGCGTCCACGTCGGGGTTCACCCGGACGGAGACCGGCGCACGGAGGCCGAGGCCCACCGCTACCTCGGACAGGACCGCGAGTTCCGGCTCACTCTCCACGTTGAAGCAGAAGATGCCGGCCCTCAGCGCGGCCTCCATCTCTGCGCGAGTCTTGCCGACTCCCGAGAACACGATCTTGCCGGGGTCCACGCCGGCCGCCAGTGCCCGCTGCAACTCGCCACCAGAGACGATGTCCATCCCGGCGCCCCGGGCCGCGAGGGTCCGCAGGACGGCCTGGTTCGAGTTCGCCTTCATGGCGAAGCAGACCAGCGCGTCGTCGGCCGCGAACGCCTCCGCGAAGACGCGGAAGTGCCGCTCCAGCGTGGCGGTGCTGTAGCAGTAGAACGGTGTGCCGACCTCCGCGGCGAGGCCGGTCAGGTCGACATCCTCGGCATGCAGGCGGCCGTCGCGATAGTGGAAATGGTGCATCTCGGCCGTGTCTCGTCGCCGTATCTCGTCCCGCCGGAGCGCGGGCTGTTTCCCGTGAAACACCCTGCCGCCGGCCGCGGCGGGCGCGCGCCGGTGGCGGGGTCCGACCGAGTCCGAGCGGGGTCACCGGGCGCGCGGCACCGCGACGGCGTGCCGGCCTCCGCCCTCTACAGCAGCGGATCCAGAATGAAAGGCTCCTTCGGCACCCGGTAGCCGCGCCGCGCGCCGCGGCTGGTCTCGACCGGCGCCTCGGTACCGCCCGGCGGGACCGCCGCCGCGGAGAGTTCGTCGCCGGCGCGCAC
>NZ_JBKFBI010000108.1:0-21057 GCF_053346095.1 Methylobacterium sp. A52T
GGCGCGGGCGCGGCCCGCCCCTGCGCGACCGGCGCCAGGACCGCCACGACCGCCACGGCCGCCAGCACGACGGCGCGCCGCGGGCCGGCCCATGGCCCGCCGCGCATCCCGGGCCGCCGCGCACCGGAGGACACCATCCCAGCCCGTCTCCTCCAGCCCCGCGGCGCTCGTCTTTGGCCGGGAGTCTAGGAGCGGAATTGTGCCCTCCGATATTAGACCAAGGTGCACAAACCGGGATTGGTGCAGCGCAACACAAGTCGTGGACGGCGCTATTCTGGCCGATCCGTACCAAAGCATAATGGGTCCGCCGCCCGGTACTTGCTAACCGTCGTGCAACGACGACGGGAGGGGCGGATGCGCACGATGAAGACGGCGGCGGGCGGCGTGCTCGCGGCGCTGGGACTGGCGCTGGCGGCCGGCGGCGCCCTCGGGCACGGCGACGTCCAGCCCCAGCCGGTCAACACCGACGGCCTCAAGCCGCTGGGCGCCGAGTGGGTCGCCGAGAACCCCTACAAGGACGACAAGCACGCCATCGCGATCGGCGCCTCGGGCTTCAACCAGAACTGCGCCCGCTGCCACGGCCTGGAGATGATCTCCGGCGGCCTCGCCCCGGACCTGCGCTACCTGCCGCAGGGCAAGGAGGGCGACGAGTACTTCGTCGAGCGCATGAAGCACGGCGCCGTCATCAACGGCGTGACCAAGATGCCGGCCTTCGAGGGTGTGATCTCGCAGGAGGGCCTGTGGGCGATCCGGAGCTACATCGAGTCGAAGCATGAGGAGTAGCGCGCGGCTCCTCCTCGCCTGCGGCCTGCTCGCGGCCCTCCGGTTCCTGCCGGAGGCGGCCGCGCGCCCCCTGGACCAGGTCGTGGCCGACGGCACCCTGCGGGTGGCGGTCTACGGCGACAACGCGCCGTTCTCCGCGGAGGAGACCGGCAAGCCCCGCGGGATCGACGTCGATCTCGCCCGCGCGATCGCCGACAGGCTCAAGGTGAAGCTCGACCTGCGCGTGGTCGACGCCGGCGAGAACGTCGACGGCGACCTGCGCCTGAACCTGTGGCGCGGCGACCTCGCCGGCACGCCGCTCGCCGACCTGATGCTGCACGTGCCGACCGACCGCCAGCTCGCCCTGCGCAACGAGCAGGTGTTCCTCACCGCGCCGTACTTCGAGCAGGAGATCGCCTTCGCGTACCGCAAGGGCGCGCTGGACGGCTTCGACCGCCTCGACGACATCGGCGACCGGAGCGTCGCGCTGGAGGGCACGGGCGCCGCCGACCTGATGCTGCTGACCGCCCAGGGCGGCCGCTTCCGCCAGAACCTGAAGCATTACAGGAGCTTCGAGGAGGCCGCGAAGGCCTACCTCGCCGGCGATGCGCCGATCCTGGCCGGAAGCCGCGCGGCGATCGAGGCGGCCCTGTCCGCCGCGAAGGCCCCGAAGGACGACAACCCGATCGCCATAGTCCCGTCGACGGGCCTGGTGAAGACCCGCTGGGAGATCGGCGGCGCGGTGAGGACCGATTCCCGCGACCTCGCCTACGCGGTCGGGGACGCGATCACGGCACTGAACGCGGAGGGTCGGCTCCGGGCGATCTGCGAGAGCTACGGCGTCACCTACGCGCCGCCGAAGGGGTATTGAGGAACGCCTGGTCACCAGTCATCGCAATTCTGGCTTATCGGCAGCCTGATCTGCTCAAGAAGCCGTCTTTGCGAGCGCAGCGAAGCAATCCAGGTGGCGCCACGTCTCGCGATGTCGCGCTACCCTGGGTCGCTTCGCTGCGTTCGCGATGACGGCAAGTCCTATTCTTTAACCTATCAGGTCAGCTATTTCTCATAGCCGCGCTGACGTTCGGCTTTGATCTTGAAAACCCACCGATTTCGCCATAATTCAGTGTCGGCTCATTGGACCAATGGCCAATAAGACTTTCCTGAGAAGCCCGATAGCTTCGTTCTCCAAGGGGGCGCCCCGCGACTCGTGCGGCCCGCGTCGAAACCCGGATGCCCCGGCCACACGGACCGGGGCCGACCACGGAGGACACGTCATGAGAATGCGGACCCGGTTCCTCGCCGCGGTGGGCGTCGCCGCCCTCGTGGCGGGCGGCGCCCTGCCGGCCATGGCCCAGGGGGTCACCGAGCAGGACATCATCAACGACGCCAAGACGCCCGGCGACGTCGTCACCTACGGCCTCGGCCCGCAGGCCCAGCGCTTCAGCCCGCTGAAGACGCTCAACCGCGACAACATCAAGGGCCTCGTCCCGGCGTGGTCGTTCTCGTTCGGCGGCGAGAAGCAGCGCGGCCAGGAGAGCCAGGCGCTGGTCAAGGACGGCATCATCTACGTCACGGGCTCGTACTCGCGCATGTACGCGATCGACTCCCGCAGCGGCGAGAAGAAGTGGGAGTACGACGCCCGCCTGCCCGAGGGCATCCTGCCCTGCTGCGACGTCGTGAACCGCGGCGCCGCGCTCTACAAGGACAACGTCTACTTCGGCACGCTCGACGCCAAGCTCGTGGCGCTCAACACCAAGACCGGCAAGGTCGTCTGGCGGAAGGAGATCGACGACTTCAAGGCCGGCTACAGCTACACGGCCGCCCCGATCATCGTGAAGGGCAAGATCATCACCGGCGTGTCGGGCGGCGAGTTCGGCGTGATCGGGCGCATCGAGGCCCGCGACGCCGAGACCGGCGAGGTCGTGTGGAAGCGCCCCGTGATCGAGGGCCACATGGGCGAGCTCAACGGCAAGCCCTCGACCATGACCGGCAAGGTCAACGAGAGCTGGCCCGGCGACATGTGGAAGTTCGGCGGCGGCGCCACGTGGCTCGGCGGCACCTACGATCCCGAGACCAACCTGATCTACTTCGGCACCGGCAACCCCGGCCCGTGGAACTCCTGGCTGCGGCCGGGCGACAACAAGTGGACCTCCTCGCGGCTCGCCCTCAACCCCGACAACGGCGAGATCGTCTGGGGCTTCCAGACCACCCCGCACGACGGCTGGGACTTCGACGGCGTCAACGAGTTCGTGCCGTTCGACCTGAACAAGGGCGGCAAGACCATCAAGGCCGGCGCCACCGCCGACCGCAACGGCTTCTTCTACGTCCTCGACCGGACCAACGGGAAGTTCATCTCGGCGACGCCGTTCGTCGAGAAGATCAACTGGGCCAAGGGCATCGATGAGAACGGCCGCCCGATCTACAACGAGGAGAACCGGCCCGGCGACCCCAGCAAGGCGACCGGCGACGACAAGAAGGGCAAGTCGGTCTTCGCAGTGCCGAGCTTCCTCGGCGGCAAGAACTGGATGCCGATCGGCTACAGCCCCGACACCAAGCTGTTCTACGTGCCCTCCAACGAGTGGGGCATGGATATCTGGAACGAGCCGGTGAACTACAAGAAGGGCGCCGCCTATCTCGGCGCCGGCTTCACCATCAAGCCGGTCTTCGACGACCATATCGGCTCGCTCAAGGCGATCGACCCGACCTCCGGAAAGGTCGTGTGGGAGTACAAGAACAAGGCCCCGCTCTGGGCCGGCGTGCTCACCACCGCGGGCAACCTCGTCTTCACCGGCACGCCGGAGGGCTTCCTGAAGGCCTTCGACGCCAAGACCGGCGAGGAGGTCTGGAAGTTCCAGGTCGGCACCGGCGTGGTCTCCTCGCCGATCACCTGGGAGCAGGACGGCGAGCAGTGGGTCGGCGTCGCGGCCGGCTGGGGCGGCGCGGTGCCGCTGTGGGGCGGCGAGGTCGCCAAGTCGACGGCCGGCATCAACCAGGGCGGCAGCTTCTGGGCGTTCAAGCTGCCCAAGACGGTCGCGTCGCGCTGAGGGCCCGCAACCGAAAGCGTGCCGGCCCCCGCGGGCCGGCACGCCCAGGTCCCGGGGCCGGGCTGTCGTCTCAACACCCGCTTGCGCCCCGGGGCCGCATCGATCACCTTCGGACCTCCCGCCCGCGTATTCGGCGGATCCTGTGAGGATCTCGAGCGAAGGACCGAGGTCTCCGTGCATCTCCTGATCGTCGACGACCACCCGCTGTTCCGCGACGCCCTGGCGGCCACGATCCGCCTCGCGCACCCGGACGCGGTCCTGCACGAGGCCGACGGGATCGAGGCGGCCTGCGCGGTGCTGGCCGCGAACCGAGGCATCGACCTGACGCTCCTCGACCTGTCCATGCGCGGCGTGACCGGCTTCGACGGGCTGATCACCATCCGGGCGAGCTTCCCGCGCATCCCGATCCTGATCGTCTCCGGCCACGAGGATCCGCGCATCGTCCGCGAGGCCCTTCAGCACGGGGCGGCGGGCTTCGTCCCCAAGGCCATGGACAAGGCGACGCTCACCCGGGCGATCACCGAGGTGATGAGCGGGGCGCTGTTCCTGCCGCCGGGGCTCGCCGAGGCCGGCGCGCCCGCGCCCCGGTCCAAGAAGGCGCCGCTGGCCGAGCGCCTCGCCCGGCTGACGCCGCAGCAATTGCGGGTCCTGATGATGATTCGGCAGGGCAAGCTCAACAAGCAGATCGCCCACGAGCTCCAGGTCGGCGACTCGACCGTGAAGGCGCACGTCTCGGAGATCCTGCGCAAGCTCGAGGTCATCAGCCGCACGCAGATCGTGATCGACACGGCGTCCCTCGACTTCGACCAGATCCACAACAGCCACTCGGCCTGACGACGCGATCGCGGGATCCGGCCTGCGGCTCGGGGACGCCGCGCCGGCGGCGCGCATCCTGGACCCGCCCCACGCCCCGTATAGCGAACGGATCATATGCGCTCGTCGCAGAACAAACCCAAGTTTTAGGCCGACTCATTCATCTGACGCAGCCCTGACCCCCTCGCGGCATCCCTCAATCGAGATCGATATGAGGCTATCTATCGGCGTGCGAGCCGATTGATCCGGTGACCTCGCCGGCTCCTCGCGACGGTGGATCAGGTTGTGACCGGCATCGATGGTCCGACGACGCGCGCGCGACATCAGCGGATCGACACCCACGCCCTCCTGACCACCGGCCACCACCGGCGCCGCTCCGCCGTCGTGGCCGCGCGCGAGCCGGAGCCGGTGCCGTGACCCTCCCCGGATGGCGCGACTGGGCCTTCGCGCTGAAGACCTACGCGGCGGCGATGCTCGCCCTGTACCTCGCGCTCTGGATCGACCTGCCGCGGCCCTACTGGGCCCTCGGCACCGTCTACATCACCAGCCAGATCCTCTCCGGCGCGACGCGCGCGAAGGCCGCCTACCGGATCTGCGGCACCGTGCTCGGCGCGGCGGTCAGCGTCGTGCTGGTGCCGAACCTCGTGAACGCGCCGATCCTCCTGAGCCTCGCGGTGGCGCTCTGGGTCGCGCTCTGCCTCTACGTCTCCCTCCTCGACCGGACCCCCGCGAGCTACCTGCCGATGCTCGCCGGCTACACGGCGGCGCTGATCGGTTTCCCCGCCGTCGACGATCCCGGGGCGATCTTCGACACGGCGGTGGCGCGGGCCGAGGAGATCTCCCTCGGCATCGTCTGCGCCAGCCTCGCCGCCACGCTGATCCTGCCGCGATCGGCGGCGCCGGTCATCGCCGGACGGCTGAACGACTGGTCGGCGGAGGCCCGGGCCTGGATCCGGAGCGCCCTCGCGGCCGCCCGCGCGCCGGAGGCCGCCGGGCCGAGCCAGGGCCGGCGCCTGCGCCTCGCCTCGGACGCGATCGGCCTCGACGCCCTCGGCCTCGCCCTGCGCAACGAGGCGACGGGCGCGGAGCGCGCCGCCGAGGCCTTCGCGCCCCTCCGTCAGCACATGCTGATGGTCCTGCCGATCGTCGCCGCCGTAGCGGACCGCGTCGCCGCCCTCGAGCAGGCCGGCGCGGTGCCGGCGCGGGTCCGGGCCTTCCTGTCGGACCTCACCGCCTGGCTCGCCGACGAGGTCGACGATCCGGATCGCGCCGCGCGGCTGCGCGACCGGATCGACGGGTTCGAGCCCGCCCTCGGCCGGGCGCCGGACTGGAACACGCTCCTGCTCGCGAGCCTCGCGGCGCGCCTGCGCGACGTCATCGTCCTGCGCCAGGATCTGCGGGCATTGCGCGGCCACCTCGCGGCCGGCACGGCCCCCCGCGCGCCGCTCGCCTTCGCCTACACGGCCCGGGTCCGGTCGATCCGCCACCGGGACCACGGTCTGGCGGCCTTCTCGGCCTTCGGGGTGTTCGCGGGCCTGCTCGCCTGCTGCGCCATCTGGATCGCCACCGGCTGGCCGGACGGCTCCGCGGCGCCGATGATGGGCGCGGTCGCCTGCTGCCTGTTCGCCGCGCAGGACGATCCCGCGCCGCAGATCCTGAGCTTCGCCAACTCGGCGATCGTCGGCGCCCTCGGCGCGGGCCTCTACCTGTTCGCCGTGCTGCCGCTCGCCACCTCCTTCGAGATGCTGGCGCTCGCGCTCGCGCCGGCCCTGATCCTGTGCGGCCTGATGATGACGCAGCCGCGCACCGCCCCGATGGGCATGGGCGCGGCGCTGAACGGCGCGACCCTGCTGGCCCTCCAGAACGGCTACAGCGGGGACTTCGCGCCCTTCGCCAACGGGGTGATCGCCTCGGTGGTGGGCATGTGGGTCGCCGCCGCGGTGACCCGGGTGATCCGCTCGGTCGGCGCCGGCTGGAGCGCGCGGCGGTTGATCGGGATCAACCGGCGCAGCCTCGCGGCCGCCGCGGACGGGCGCGGCACCGGCCACGGGCTCGAACTCGCGGCCCTCATGCTCGACCGCGTCGGCCTGATCGCGCCCCGGCTGGCGAGCCTGCCCGCGGACACGTCCGCCTCCGTGGGCGACCTGCTGGCCGATGTCCGGGTGGGCATCAACCTCGTGGAGGTCCGCCGGGTGCGCCGGCGGTTGACGGGCCCGGCCCGCAGCACCGTCGACCGGGTCCTCGCGCTGGCGTCGCGCCAGCTGCGCGGCGGGACCGGAGGGCCGGACGCGGCGCTGCTCGCGGCACTGGACGAGGCGCTCGACGCCGTCGCGGGCGCGGCCCAGTCGCCGGAGCGGCGCGCCGCCCTGATCGGCCTCACCGGCCTGCGCCGCGGGCTCTTCCCCGACGCGCCGGCCTACCGGGCGGCGCCCGCCCTGGACCACCGGGAGATGGCGGCATGATGGGCGAGATCGACCTCTGCGGCGTGTTCGTGCCGGGCCTCGCCCTCTGGATGGCGCTGGCCTTCGCCCTCGGCCTTCAGCTGCGCCGCCTGCTCGCGGCGACCGGCCTCTACCGCCTCGTCTGGCACCGGCCGCTCTTCGACCTCGCCCTCTACGTCGTCCTGCTCGGCGGCGTCGCGACCCTCGCCCATCGGACCCTGCAATGACCGCCCTGTTCTCCGTCCTCGGCCGCCTCCTGGTCACCCTCGGCATGGTCGCCGCGGCGCTGATCGTCGGCCTCGGCCTGTGGGACTACTACATGGACGCCCCCTGGACCCGGGACGGGCGCGTGCGCGCCGACGTGGTGGCGGTCGCGCCCGATGTGTCCGGCCTCGTCACCGAGGTGCTGGTGGAGGACAATCAGGTCGTGCGGAAGGGCGACGTCCTGTTCCGGATCGATCCGGACCGCTTCCGCCTCGGGCTGCGGCAGGCGGAGGCGATGGTCCAGGGTCGGAAGGCCACCGCCGAGCAGAATGCGGCCGACTACGCCCGCTACAGCAAGCTCAGCGACGCGGCGGTGTCGCAGCAGAAGGTCGAGGCCGCCAAGGCCGCCGACCTGTCCGCCCAGGCCGCGTACGAGCAGGCGGTGGCGGATCGCGACCTCGCCAAGCTCAACCTGGAGCGCTCGGCGGTCCGAGCCTCGGTCAACGGCCGGATCACCAACATGGAGCTGCGGCCGGGCGCCTACGTCACCACCGGCCGCGGAGTCATGGCGCTGATCGACAGCGACACCGTCCGGGTCGAGGGCTACTTCGAGGAGACCAAGCTGCCGCGGATTCGCGTCGGCGCGCCCGTGACCGTCGAGCTCATGGGCGAGGCCGGCGCGCTCCGCGGCCACGTCGCCAGCATCGCCGGCGGCATCGGCGAGACCGGCCGCAGCGACGCTACCAACCTGCTCGCGAACGTGAACCCGACCTTCTCGTGGGTGCGCCTCGCCCAGCGCATCCCGGTGCGGATCAGCCTCGACGGCGGCACCGCGGACCCGCGGCTGGTGAGCGGCCGGACCGCGACGGTCTCGATCGCGCCGGCGGCCGGCGGGGAGGCCCTGCGCTGGCCCTGGACGGCGTGGCGCGAGGCGCGCGCCCGCTGAAGGCGCGACCGAACCATCCGGGCGCGCCCGGGTTGGCCTGACACCACAGCGCAACGACCTGTCAGGAGGCCCCATGTCGAAGACGATCCTCGCCCTCGCCACGTCATTCGTACTCGCCACGTCCGGGGCGGCGCTGGCCCAGGCGCCGCAGACCGGCGGCGCCAACCAGGGCAACGTCAACAAGTCCGGCGCGGTCGGCGGCACCGGGACGGGGGCCGGCTCCATGGAGAGCACCGGGTCCACCGGCGCCGGCATGGCGCCCGGCACCAGCGGCGGCCCGCGGGTCAGCACGCCCGGCGCCCCCGCCGGCAGCAGCTCGGGCAACGGTGCCACCGGCAGCGGCGCGGCGCCGAGCGGCCGGTAGTCGGCCTCGGTTGCGTAGAGACGCGTCGTACTCCTTACCCCCCTCGGGAGAGTAAGCCGCGCCGCGTCTCGACCGGCCCATGCGGCGGCTCGAGGGAGCGCGGGTTCCCTCTCCCGCGCGGGAGAGGGACAGGGTGAGGGATCAGGTGTGCCCGGAAACGGCGCGACCGGGAGCGCGACGCCGGCGCGCTCCATCCTGAGGCTTCGCATCCCTCACCCCAACCCTCTCCCGAACGGGAGAGGGGGCATCGCGCGCTCCCTCAAAGGCGTTCCGCTGGTTGAGCCCCTACGCGCCGAGGCCGCCCACGCACAGGTACTTGGTGTTCAGGTAATCCTCGATGCCCTGGTACGAGCCCTCGCGGCCGAGGCCGGATTCCTTCACGCCGCCGAAGGGCGCCACCTCGGTGGTGATGATCCCCTCGTTGATCCCGACCATGCCGTATTCCAGCGCCTCCGCGACTCGGAAGGTCCGGCCGAGGTCGCGGGTGTAGAAGTAGCAGGCGAGCCCGTACTCGGTGTCGTTGGCCATGCGGATCGCCTCCGCCTCGTCGCGGAAGCGGAACAGCGGCGCCAGCGGCCCGAAGGTCTCCTCCCGGGCCACCGCCATGGCGGGGGTGGCGCCGGTGATCACCGTCGGCTCGAAGAACTGGCCGCCGAGCGCGTGGCGGTGGCCGCCCGCCACCACCCGGCCGCCCTTCTCGACGGCGTCGCGGATATGGGCCTCGGTCTTCTCCACGGCCGCCATGTCGATCAGCGGCCCCTGGGCGACGCCGTCCTCGGTGCCGTTGCCGACCTTCAGGCGGTTGGCCGCCTCGGCCATCTTCTCCGCGAAGGCGTCGTAGATCCCGTCCTGCACCAGGAAGCGGTTGGTGCAGATGCAGGTCTGGCCGGAATTGCGGTACTTGGCGAGCATCGCGCCGGCCACCGCCTTGTCGAGGTCGGCGTCGTCGAACACGATGAACGGCGCGTTGCCGCCGAGCTCCATCGAGACCTTCTTCACCGTGTGGGCGGCCTGCTCCAGCAGCACCTTGCCGACCTCGGTGGAGCCGGTGAACGTGATCTTCTTGACCAGCGGGTTGCCGGTCATCTCGGCGCCGATCGCCCGGGCCGAGCCGGTGAGGATCGAGACCGTGCCGGCCGGGAAGCCGGCGCGCTCGCACAGCACGCCCCAGGCGAGGCCCGAGAGCGGGGTCTGCGAGGCGGGCTTGATCACGATCGGGCAGCCGGCGGCCAGAGCCGGGGCGATCTTGCGGGCGATCATCGAGGACGGGAAGTTCCACGGCGTGATCGCCGCCACGACGCCGACCGGCTCCTTGGTGACGAGGATCTTGCGGTCGCCCCAGGGGGAGGGGACCACGTCGCCGTAGACGCGGCGCGCCTCTTCCGCGAACCACAGCACGTAGGCGGCCGACATGGCGACCTCGCCGCGGGCCTCCGTCAGCGACTTGCCCTGCTCGGCGGTGAGGATCTGCGCCAGATCCTCCTGATGCTCGGTCACCAGCGCCGCGAGCTTGCGCAGCAGCACGGCGCGCTCGTTGGCGGTCTTGGCGCGCCAGGCCGGGTAGGCCTCGTGAGCCGCCTTGATCGCCCGGCGGGTCTCGTCGGCGCCGGCATTCGGCACCCGGGCGATCAGCGCGCCGGTCGCCGGGTTGGTGACGTCGATGCTGCCGGAACCGGCCTTCGACCATTCGCCGCCGATCAGGCAGGCATCGACCAGCAGGGCGCGGTCCTTCAGGGAGGGGGTCTCGAACTCAGGCATCCAACGGTTCCTTCGGCGGCCGCGGCATGTCGGGCTGGGACATGCCGGGCCGCGGCTTGAGAGGCACGCTCTGGGCCGTATTCCTCGCCTGCGCCTCGGCTTTTGTCTCGAAGACATGGGGAGCCAGGTCGCGGCTCGCCAACGAGGCGCCGAGTTTCAATCGCATGAACGCGCTCGTGGTATACCGGGACGCGGTCTCGTAATAGCGGTTTTCGAGATAGGCGATCGCCGAGAAGTAGGCGTCGCTCACCGTCGGGTCGATCTCGAACCCGTCGTAATTGGCGATCAGGTGGACCTTGCGGCCGATCTCCTGGCAGGCGCGCTCGTACTCGCGACGCACCAGCTCGACGTCGTCGATGGTCCGGACCTGGAAGCCCTCGAGGTTCGAGAACAGGATGTTGCGCTCCGGGTCGTAGCTGATCCGCTCCGACAGCGAGAGGCCCAGCAGCCAGGGCTCCAGCGCCATCACGGACTCGCGGAACAGGCGCGGATCCATCGGCCGCGGATCCTGCACGATCGGGGTGAAGCCCATCTGGCCGAGGATGTCGCGCGCGATGTCGATGCCCGGCGCGACCTCGACCAGCTCCATGCCGGCCCGGGTCCGCCGGAACACGCAGCGCTCGGTCACGTAGAGCACCGGCTGGCCGCGCTCGGCCGCGTAGGCCCCCGAGAAGGTCACTTGCTCGACCGCGGCGATGAATTTCCGCGAGCGGCCCTCGCTGAGGATCCGGATGCCGCCGTCCTCCACCGCCACCTTGAGGCCGTCGGCCGTGAAGGTGCCGGCGAAGACGAGGCTCTTGGCGTTCTGCGAGATGTTGATGAACCCGCCCGCGCCCGCGAGCTTCTTGCCGAACCGGCTGACGTTGACGTTGCCCTCGGCGTCGCACTGGGCGAGGCCCAGGCAGGCGAGATCGAGGCCGCCGCCGTCGTAGAAGTCGAACTGCTGGTTCTGGTGCAGCACCGCGGCCGGGTTCAGGGCGGCGCCGAAATCCAGCCCGCCCTGCGGCAGGCCGCCGATCACGCCCGGCTCGGCGGTGAGCGTCAGGTACTTGAGCACCCGCTCCTCGGCGGCGACCGCCGCCACGCCCTCGGGCATGCCGATGCCGAGATTGACCACGCCGCCGGGCGGCAGCTCGAAGGCGCAGCGCCGGGCGATGACCTTGCGGGTGTCGAGCGCCATCGGGGCGACGCGGTCCAGCGGCACGCGCTGGCGGCCCGTGAAGGCATGGTTGTAGGGCGTGCCGTAGGTCTGGCGGTGGTTCTCGGGCGTGCTGAGCACCACGCAATCGACCAGCACGCCGGGCACCTGCACCTCGCGCGGGTTGAGGGAGCCGGCCTCGGCGAGCCGCTCGACCTGGGCGATCACGAAGCCGCCCGAGTTCTTCGCCGCCATGGCGGCGGCGAGGTTGTCGAGGGTGAGCGCCTCGCGCTCCATCGTGATGTTGCCGGCCGGGTCGGCCGTGGTGCCGCGGATCAGCGCGACGTTGACCGGGAAGGCCTTGTAATGGAGCCAGGACTCGCCGCCGAGCTCGACCACGCTGACGAGATCCTCGTGCGTCACGGCGTTGAGCTTGCCGCCCTCCAGGCGCGGGTCGACGAAGGTGCGCAGGCCGACCTTGGTGATGTGGCCCGGCGTGTGGGCGGCGATCTCGCGGTAGAGGTGCGAGACCACGCCGAGCGGCAGGTTGTAGGCCTCGATCTCGCCCGCCACCGCCATGGCGCCGAGCTTCGGCACGAGCGCCCAGTGGCCGCCGACGACGCGGCGGACGAGGCCCGGGATCGCGAGCTTGTTGAGGCCGCGCTCCTTGCCGTCGCCGGGGGCGGCGGCGAACATCAGGCCGATCCCGTGCGGGCCGTTGCCGGCCTCGAAGCGGCGGGCGAGCGCCAGGATCAGCTCGTCGGGCGTGCCGATCCCGACGAAGCCCGAGACCGCCACCATGTCGCCGTCCTGCAGGATGGCGGCGGCCTCGTCGGCGCTGACGATCTTGTTCTTCAGGCTGCCCATGGGGTGGTCCTCGGCGCCTGGGGTGTGGCCGGAGGGGCTGCGCGCATCGCGCGCCTCCCACGGCGAGGGGCTTTGCTACCCGCCGGGTGAGATCGTTCGCTGGCGTTGCTGACAGATCGCGACATGCCCCCTCTCCCGAGCGGGAGAGGGTTGGGGTGAGGGACGAGAAGGTTCAGGATCGAGCGCGCCATCGACGTGCCGACAGGGCGAGGCCAGTCCTGACAGACCTGATCCCTCACCCTGTCCCTCTCCCGCACGGGAGAGGGGACCCGCGCTTCATCCTGCCGCCACAGCGCCCCGCACGATGTGTGTGTCCAGCAGCTTCCCCCGCAGAGGGGGGAGGGGAGGGGCGTTGCGCTTTGTGAGGATTGATCAGCGAGCATCATACCCCCGCTGGCCCAGCCACTCGGCGATGCCGGAGCCCAGCAACTTCTGCGCCTTGCCGCCGACGAACACGCCGACATGGCCACCGGGCAGGCCCATCTCGGTGTAGTCGCTCGTCCCGATCCGGTCCTTCAGCGCCTGCGAGGTCGCCGGCGGGATGATGTGGTCGTCCTGGGCGAAGACGTTCAGCACCGGGCAGGTGATGGCCTTCAGGTCCACCCGCCGGCCGCCGAGCTCGAAGGCGCTCTCGACCAGCTTGTTGTCCTGGTAGAGGTCCTTCAGCCACTGCTTGGCGGCCTCGCCCGGATGGTCTGGACGGTCGGCGATCCACTTCTCCATGCGGAGGAAGTTCAGGAACTTCTTCTTGTCGTCGAGGGCGTCGAGCAGGTCGAGGTTGTACTTCGTCATGGTGCGCATCGGCGTCATCATCGAGAACACCGAGCCCATGAAGGCGCCGGGCAGGGAGCCCTGCGCCTCGATCAGCCGGTCCACGTCCTCGGGCGTGAGCGACCGGGTCCAGACGTTGATGAAGCCGTGGCCGGCCCGGTTCTCACGGGTGTCGGCGTGGAAATCGATCGGCGTGATCGTCAGCACCATCGCGTTGACGGTCTCGGGGTAGAGCGCCGCGTAGCAGGTGGTGAAGACGCCGCCCTCGCAGATGCCGAGCAGGCTGATCCTCTCCCGCCCGGCCGCCTCTTGGATGAAGGCGACGCACTCGGCGAGGTAGCCGTCCACGTAATCGTCGATGGTGACGTAGCGGTCGGCCCGGCCCGGATTGCCCCAGTCGACCACGTAGAGGTCGAGGCCGAGATTCAGGAGGTTGCGGACCAGCGAGCGGTCCTCCTGCAGGTCGGCCATCGTGTAGCGGCCGATCAGGCCGTAGACGATCAGGACCGGCGGCAGGCCCTTGCTCTCGGCCAGCGGCCGGTAGCGGTAGAGGCTGACCTTGTCCTGGCTCCAGACCAGGTCCTTCGGCGTGGTGGCGATCTCGACATCGGCGTCGCTGACATCGGCGAACAGCTTGGCGCCCTCGCTGATCCGGCGGCCGAGGGTGCCGACCTCGGCCAGCAACGCGGCCGGGGTGAGATTCAGCGGGGCCGCCGGCCCCTTCGGCTTCTCCTGATCAGCCATGGGCTTCCTCCCCGACCCGTGAACCGCCGGCTCTCGCGGTCTTGCCGGCCTGCCGGCGCTCGCGGCGGAGCGCCCGGAATTCCCGGCGCAGCTCGGTCAGGCTCTTGTGGACGTCGTCGAGCTCGGCCCGGGTCGGCTGGCCGTAGAACTCGGACAGGAAGGCCGCGACGTCCTGCTGGGCGAGCCGGAGGTCCGTGGAGGCCCGCAGGACCGCCCGCTGCGAGGCCAGGAACGCGTCGGAGCGCTGGACCTCCAGGAGGACCGCGTTGGCGGTCTCGATCCACCGGCTCATCATGTCCCGGGCGGAGGCGAAACTCTCGCCGCGCTCGGCGCGGGCATTGGCCTCCTGGGCGAAGGTCCCGGCCGCCCGCGTCCAGGCCTGCAGCATCACGGCCTGATGCTCGCTCTGCGCCCGCCGCAGGCTCGCCCAGGCGGTGAACAGCGCCGCGTAGCGCCGCTCGGTCTGCCACAGGTCGGCGAGCTGCGGCCCCTCGGCCATGCGGGTGAGGGCGGCGTCGAACTCGGCCGAGCCGCCGAGCCAGGCCTGCGGGTCGAAGATCCGGGCCAGCACCGCCCCGGCGGTCGGGTCCGGCGCGCCGGGGCCGCCCTGGAGCGAGCGCGTCAGCGTCTGCGAGAGGGCGCTGGCGGCGGTCCAGGCCTCGGTCAGCTTGGCCTGCGCCGCGGCGAGATCCGCGAGGTCGCCGCCCGGGAAGGTCGGCCAGCCGAACCCGGGCGCGGCCTGCCCGGCGCCCGGGGTGAGGAAGCCCGCGCCGGCCCGCGTCCAGAACTCGCTCATCGCCCGGAACGCGTCGAACTGGTCCATGTGGCGTCTCTCCTCACAGCCTCAGGGCTGAAGCCTTCGAACCCGCCGTCTTTGCGAGCGGAGCGAAGCAATCCAGCAGCGCCACGCTCGGCGAGGGCGCGCCGCCCTGGGTCGCTTCGCTGCGCTCGCGATGACGGAGCCGGCGACCCGCCCTCACGCGGCCGGTCGCGCTTCCCCGAGGGCTTCCGCGTAGATCGCGAAGGCGTCGTCGTAGGTCACCTCGCGCGGGTTGTTCACGAGGAGCCGCGTCTGCTTCATCGCGTCGGTGGCCATGCGCTCCAGGTCCTGCCGGGCGACGCCGACCTCGGCGAGCGAGGCCGGCACCTTGCAGTCGCGGCAGATCGCGTCGAGGCTCTCCACGAAGCGCTTGGCGGCCTCGGGCCGCGGCAGGTCCGCGGCCGCGGGGTCGAGGATCGGCGCGAGCTCGGCGTAGAGCGCCTCCGCGTGCGAGAGGTTGAAGCGCATCACCCCCATCAGCACCAGGGCGTTCGAGAGCCCGTGCGGTACGTGGAAGATCGCACCCACCGGGTAGGCCAGGGCGTGGACCGCCGCCACCGGCGCGTTGGCGAAGGCCATGCCGGCCAGCATCGAGCCGAGCAGCATGCCGGAGCGCGCCTCGAGGTTCTTCCCGTCCGTGCAGGCGGTCCGGATGTTGGCCGAGAGCAGCGCGAGCGCCTGCTTGGCGAGCTGGTCGGAGATCGGGTTCTTCTTGTTCTTGCTGGTGAACGCCTCGATGGCGTGGACCATGGCGTCGATGCCGGTCGCCGCGGTGACGTGCGACGGCAGGCCCAGCGTCAGCTCCGGGTCGAGCACCGCCCAGTCGGGCAGGAGCTTCGGCGCGACGACGCCCTTCTTCTCGGTGGTCGGCGTCGTGACGATCGAGATCGGCGTCACCTCCGACCCGGTGCCGGCCGTGGTCGGCACGAGGATCAGCGGCAGCCGGTCGCCCTTGGCGAGGCCGACGCCGTAGATCGAATCGAGCGGCTCGTCGGACTTGGCGAGGTAGGCCACGAGCTTGGCGGTATCGAGGGCCGAGCCGCCGCCGATCGACAGGACGAGGTCGGTCCCGAGCTCCCGGGCGCGCTTGGCCGCCGCCTCGATCACCGTCGAGGGCGGGTCGGCGACCACGTCCTCGTAGACGTCGAGGGTGACGCCCGCGGCGGCCAGGGCCGCCTCGGCGGCCTGGGTGAGGCCGGCGCTGCGCACGCCCTTGTCGGTGACGAGGAGGACGCGCTTGGCCCCGAAGCTGCCGACGATCTCGGGCAGCTTCTTCGCGGCGCCGGCCTCGAACAGCACGTTCGGCGTGGTCTGGAAGGTGAACGGGTTCATCGCGCTGCCCTGTCTTGCGTGCCGACCATCTGCGAAACCGGCCTCACTCGGCCGGCTCGAAATCCTTCACCTTGGCGCGCAGCTCGTCGACCAGCACGCGGGTGTTCTCCGAGTAGTCGATCGGCACCGCCACGAGGTGGACGCCGCCCGCCGCGAAGGCCCGGTCCAGCGTCGGCACGAGGTCATTGACCGACTCGACCCGGTGGCCGGTCGCCCCGTACGACTTCGCGTAGAGGACGAAGTCCGGGTTGCTGAAGGTCATCCCGTAATCGGCGAACTTGTCGACCGCCTGCTTCCAGCGGATCATCCCGTAGGCCGAGTCGTCGAGCACCAGCACCACGAGGTTGAGCTTCAGCCGGACGGCGGTCTCCATCTCCTGGCTGTTCATCATGAACCCGCCGTCGCCGCACACCGCCATGACGCGCCGCTTCGGGTAGAGCATCGCCGCCATCATGGCCGAGGGCAGGCCCGCGCCCATCGTGGCCAGCGCGTTGTCGAGGAGCAGCGTGTTGGCGACGTAGGTGCGGTAGTTCCGGGCGAACCAGATCTTGTACATCCCGTTGTCGAGGCACACGATCCCGTCCTCCGGGATCACCCGGCGCACGTCGCGCACGAGGCGCTGCGGCGTCACCGGGAAGCGGTCCTCGCCGGCCCGGTCGGCGATGTGGCCGAGGATGTGCTCGCGCAGAGGCAGCAGCGCGCCCGCGTTCGGGAGCTTGCCGTCGAGCTTGTCGGCCAGGAGCTTCAGCGTCGGGCCGAGGTCGCCGACCACCTCGGCATCCGGGTAGTAGACCTGCTCGACGTTGGCCGGCATGTAGCTGATGTGGACGACCTTCTGGTCGGCCTGGCCCATGAAGAACGGCGGCTTCTCGATCGTGTCGTGGCCGATGGCGATGATCAGGTCGGCCTTGTCGATCGCCTCGTGTACGTAGTCGCGCTCGGAGAGGGCCGCGGTGCCCATGTAGAGGTCGGTCCCGCCCGCCACCGTGCCCTTGCCCATCTGGGTGGTGAAGAACGGGATGCCGGTGCGCTGGACGAAGCCGCCGAGCTCGCCGGTGGCGCGCGGGCGGCTCGCGGCGGCGCCCAGCATGATCAGCGGGCGCTTGGCCTTCAGGATCATGTCCGCGGCGCGCGCGATGGCGGTCGGGTGGGCGACCGGGATGTCGATCGGGTGCGAGGGCACCAGATCCGCCTCGGCCTCCTCGGAGGCGATGTCCTCGGGCAGCTCCAGCAGCACCGGGCCGGGCCGCTCCTCGGTGGCGACCCGGAAGGCGTCGCGCACGATGGTGGGGATCGAGGAGGCCGAGACGATCTGCCGGGCCATCTTGGTGATCGGCTTCATCGACGAGATCACGTCGACGATCTGGAACTTGGCCTGGCGCGAGGACAGGATGCCCTTCTGGCCGGTGATGATGATCATCGGCATGGCGCCGAGATGGGCGTAGGCCGCGCCGGTGGAGAAGTTCAGGGCGCCCGGGCCGAGCGTCGAGAGGCAGACGCCGGGGCGGCCGGTGAGTCGGCCGTGGGTGGCGGCCATGAAGCTCGCCGCCTGCTCGTGGCGGGTCAGGACCAGCTCGATCTTGGAGTTGCGCAGAGATTCGACGACGTCGAGGTTCTCCTCCCCGGGAATCCCGAAGATGCGGTCGACGCCCTCGTTCTCGAGGGCCGCGACGAGGAGATCTGAACCTTTGGGCATGCGACGTCTCGCTGATGTAACGGTGTTCCCCGGCCGTCCGGGTCGATTCCGGCACTGTGATCGCGAGGCCGTGAACGACACGAGACGGAGGAACACCCCCCGAATACTCGGTTCGTTAGAGGGCCCCCCTGTAGGGTGGTCAAGGGCCGTCCGGGCCCGTGACGTCACAGAGCCGGCCGGATGCTAACGTGCGGTCCGCCGCCCCGGCTCCGGGCCGGTCGAGCGCACCGACGGGGCCGACCCGGCTGCCGCGATGGGACAGCGATGGATCGCATCGAGAGCGACAAGACCGTGCCGCCTGGGGACCGGGAGGCGGATGCCCCGGCCGTGGACTCGGTGCTGGCACCGGTCGCCGATTTCCCGCGGATCGACCTCCGCGCGGGCGTCGAGGCCTGGGACAAGCGGCGCAAGGCCGGCAAGCGGCTGCGCGCCGAGGTGCCCCACGCGGGCCAGGCCGCGCTGGCTGCCGATCCCGACCGGCCCGACCCGGTCGCCCTGATCGAGGCCGCCCACGCGGGCCGCCAGCCGCACCTGATCCCGCTGCGGGTCGCCCGGATGGCGAGCTCGCCCTTCGCGTTCCTGCGCGGGGCCGCGCACGTCATGGCCTGGGACCTGTCGCGCGGGCCGCGCAGCGGCATCGACGTCGTGATGAACGGCGACGCGCACACCGACAATTTCGGCCTGTTCGGCACGCCGCAGCGCGACATCGTCCTCGACCTCAACGATTTCGACGAGGTCACGATCGGCCCGTGGGAGTGGGACCTCAAGCGCCTCGCGGCCGGGCTGGCGGTCGCCACCGACGACGCGGGCCTGCCGGCGGGCGAGCGGCGGGCGGCCGTGATGGAGGCGGTCTCCGGCTACCAGCACACGATGCGGCGCCTCGCGCCGCAGGGCTCCCTCGACGTCTGGTACCAGACCACCCGCGCCGACGGCCCGCACATCGCCGGGCTGCACATGGACGCGGAGGCCCGGGCCGTGGTCCGCCGGGCGGTCGACAAGGCGCGGCGGCGCAACAACCGCAGCCTCCTGGCTCAGGTGGCCGAGCGGCGCACCGACGGCACCTGGCAATTGCAGACCGACGCGCCGATCCTGACGCCCGTGGACGCGGCGACCCGCGAGGGCGTCGTCACCGGCCTGGAGCGCTACGCCGAGACCCTGCCGCGGGAGCGGCGCTTCATGCTCGACCGCTACCACGTGGTCGACGTGGCCCACCGCGTCGTCGGCGTCGGCAGCGTCGGGACCCGGGCCTACCTCGCCCTGCTGTTCGGCAATTCCGACGCCGACGCGCTCTTCCTGCAGGTCAAGGAGGCGGTCCGACCGGCGCACGCGCCGTACCTGCCGGGCGTGCCGGCGCCGTTCTCCGGGCACGAGGGCGAGCGGGTGATCTACGGCCAGCGCCTGCTCCAGGCGGTGGGCGACCCGCTGCTCGGCTGGACCAGCATCGCGGGCCGGCCGTTCTACGTGCGCCAGATGAAGAACCTGAAGGGCGCGATCCCGCTGGCGCGGATGTCCGGCGCGCCGCTCCTGACCTTCTCGTACGCCTACGGGACGCTGCTGGCGCGCGCCCACGCGCGGACCGGCGACGCGGCGGCGATCGCCGGCTATTGCGGCAGCGGCAAGCACCACGACCTGAGCGGGGCAATCGCCGACTGGGCCGCTTCCTACGCGGAGCGCAATGCGGCCGACTTCGCCCTGTTCCGCGCGGCGATCGCGAGCGGCCGCCTGGAGGCCGCAGCGGATCCGTTCCTGTGACGGTGCAGTCTGCTCGCGGCCGGTCGATGCCGTCGGCACGTCCGTCCTCGCGAGCGGAGCGAAGCGATCCAGATCGCGCGACGCCGGCCAGCCTCGCGCTGTCCTGGGTCACTTCGCTCCGCTCGTGAGGACGGCACGGGATGCGTCGACCGTCGCGTTCAAGCGGAAACCGTATCAGATGATGCCCGGCGCCGGCGGCTCGTGGGCCAGCCGGACCAGGAGGTCCCGCAGCCAGCGGTGGGCCGGGTCGTGGTCGTAGGAGGCGTGCCACAGCATCGACACGGGCACGTCGTCGAGGGGCACCGGCACGGGGCTGACGCTCAGCGCCAGGGCGCTGGCGAAGGAGGTGGCGAGCCGGGCGTGCATCGTGGCGATCACCGGCGCCGCGCGGACCATGAACGGGACCACGAGGAAGCGCGGGGTCGTCACCGCCAGGGTGCGCGAGCGCCCGATCAGCGCGAGGGCGTCGTCGACGACCCCGTGGGCGGTCTCGCGCAGGGACGTCAGCACGTGGGGGAAGCGCAGGTAATCTTCGAGCCCGATCGGCGGCTCCAGGCCGATCAGGGCGGCGTTGAACAGCACCACGTAGCTGTCCCGGTAGAGGAGGCGCTGCTTGTGGTGGAGCTGCCCCTCCGAGAACAGGCCGATGGCGAGGTCGACCCGGTCGGCGTCGAGCTCGTCGAGGATCCGAGTCCGGTCGACCGAGCGCAGCAGCAGCCGGATGCCGGGGGCGTCCCGGCGGAGCTGCGCGATCAGCCGCGGCCCGAGCAGCGCCTCGACGCTGTCGGGCAGGCTCACCGTGAAGGTGCGCGCGACCGTGGCCGGGTCGAACCGCTCCTCCCGGTGCACCAGCGCCTGCACCTGCCGGAGGGTGGCGCGGAGCGGCTCGGCGATCTTCAGGGCGCGGGGCGTCGGTCGCATCCCGTCCGGCGCCCGGGTCAGGAGCTCGTCGTCGAACAGGCGGCGCAGGCGGGCGAGGCTCGAGCTCATCGCCGACTGGCCGATCCCGACCCGCGCGGCGGCCCGCGTGACGCTGCGCTCGTCGAGCAGCGCGTCGAGGGCGACCAGCAGGTTCAGGTCGATCCGGCTGAGATCGATATGGTCGATGGCCACGGGCGTCGCGTTCGGGTGAGGGTCGGAGTGCCGACATAGCAGATGCGAGGCCTTGCTCGTCATCCCGAAGTGGCGCCGCGGCGCGCGGGAACGCCGGCAGGGCTGGGCCTACGTGACAGCGCCGGCGACTGATGAGTCTTCGGCACCGACGTCCTTGCGAGCGGAGCGAAGCAATCCAGTCGGCGCGACGACCTCGGACGTCCCGCCGCCCTGGGTCGCTTCGCTGCGCTCGCGATGACGGAGAAGCGCGCGTCGAGAGCGGCGCGCGCTCGAACTGCCTTGACAATGTTCCTATTTTGTGCTTCCTGACCGCACCTGTCCGCGGTGGCCCGGGAGCGATCCCGGGGCGTCCTTCGGGGGCCCGCCCGGTGGCTGACCGTGCGGGTCCGGGGACGGGGCGGCGCCCGCGTCGGTGGCTCTCAGCCGCCATCGCCCCGGGCGGCGGACCGGTGCGGGGCGTGCCTCGGACGCGGGCGTGAGACCGGGCGGCAC
>NZ_JBKFBI010000109.1:0-20989 GCF_053346095.1 Methylobacterium sp. A52T
CTAGCCATGGCACAGACCGTCTCGTGGGGCGTCCTCGGCACCGGGGTCATCGCCCAGCGCTTCGTCAGCGACCTTCTGGGGCGCCCGGACGCGCGCCTCACCGCCGTCGGGGCGCGGAGCACCGGGAGCGCCCAGGCCTTCGCCGCGGCCTTCTCCCAGGCGTCCGGCACGCCGGCCGCCGTCGCCGGCGTCGAGGCCCTGGCCGCGCGGCCGGATATCGACATCGTCTACATCGCCACGCCCAACAGCGACCACGTGGACAGCGCGCTGGCCTGCATCGAGGCCGGCAAGTCGGTGCTGATCGAGAAGCCGATCGCGCTCACGGGCGGGCAGGCGCGGCGCATCGCGGAGGCGGCGCGGCGGAAGGGCGTCTTCTGCATGGAGGCGATGTGGATGCGCTTCACGCCCGGCGTCGTGCGGGCCAAGGCGATGCTGGAGGCGGGCGAGATCGGCGATCCCCTGCATCTCGACGCCCGCCTGTTCTTCCCCCGCGCGCCGAACCCGCCCGGACGGACGGACGATCCGGCCGAAGGCGGGGTGATCCTCGATCTCGGGGTCTACCCCGTGTCGCTGGCACTCCACCTGTTCGGCGCGCCCACCGAGGTCTCGGGCGTCGGCGTCGATCGGGGCGGTGCGGCGGCGCAGCAGGCCGCGCTCGCGCTCGGCTGGAACGCCAGGACGGCGACCCTGAGCTGCGGCTCGACCGGAGAGGCCGACAACGCCGCCGTGATCGTCGGCACGCGCGGCCGCATCCACCTGCACCGGCAGTTCCTGTGCCCGCCCTTCCTGACGCGCGTGCGCACCGCGGCCGCGCCGGCGCCCGCCGACCGTGCCCCGCCGCGCCGCCAGGCCGTCGGCCGGCTGGCCTTCGCGAAACGCCTCCTGCAGCCGCTGGACTTCCGCCGCGTCGCGCTGATCCCGACGCCGTACCTCGGGTTCGGGCTGCGGCATCAGATCGACGAGGTGCATCGCTGCCTGCTCGCCGGCGCCCGCGAGAGCCCGATCATGCCGCTCGCGGACAGCATCCGCACCCTCGACATCCTCGATCGCGTCCGCGCCCGGCCGCAGCCGCTGGAGGCCGTCGCCTAGGAGGAACGTCCGGACCGGGCGCCCGTGCTCGCGCGGATGATCCGTCCGGGCAGGTCGCGGCGCCGTTGCCGACGGTCGAGGTCAGGTCGTCTTCGTCGCCTTGGCGGGAGGCAGCCTGCGCAGGATCCGCGCGATATGCGCGCGCAGGGCCGACGTCTCGGATCCCGGCCCGGCCTGCCCGGCGGGTTCGGCTGGCTCTTGGAGGGTGACGAGAAGGTCGGTCATCGACGAGGGCGCTGTGATGGGAGACCGACTCTACCGTCGAGCCTGGCCGGTGAATACATCATTTCATAGATTTTCTCGACCGGGACTTAAAGTGTTTAGGCCGGCGATAGACGCGGCCCGATGTCGGAAACAGGGGTGCGTGTCCCGCCGGCCGCGACATTCACGCCGGTGAATTGCATCGCCGATGTCTTGACGGAGACCCGCGGGCGCAGTCCCACCACAATGCCGGCCGCATCACATATCCGTCACCGTCCGCCACGACGATCGGAGGCCTCGGTACTTTACCACCCCTTCGACCGATCTCCGATGTATCGTCGCGCACGGCGACTGAGAGGCTGCCGTAGCCGGCGAAGACAGGCGCAGGAGGGAAACCGTCTGCGCGCTGCGTGACGGATACAGTTGACCATTGCGGTTTCACCGTCCCTGGGCGTACAACCAACAGCCAAGCCATGCGTCCAGTGCAACTAGGAATTGCGCAACTTATTGGTGCGCTAAGCAGTTTTCGGTTGTGTTTTTTTCCGCGACTCTGGGTAAATCCCACCCATCCAGCATGCTGAAGGTTTCCGTTCGATGTCGTCCTCCCCGAAGCCCAAGTCCGCCACCGAGACCGATCGCTCGATCGGCGGCCGCATCGCGGCGCTCCGCGTGGCACAGGGCCTGAGCCAGACCGATCTCGGTCAGGCCATCGGCGTCAGCTTCCAGCAGGTTCAGAAGTACGAGAAGGGGCGCAACCGCATCGGCGCAGGGCGTCTTCAGGCCATCGCCGACCTGCTCAGGGTGCCGGTGGACACGTTCTTCGCGGACCCGCGGGACAACGGCGGCGGACGCGTCGGACCCGCGGCCCTGTTCGAGGATCCGAAGGTCATGGAACTCGTTCTGGCCTTCACCAGCATCACCGACGAGACGACCCGCGGCGGGATCCTGTCGATCGTCAAGGCGGCCGCCACCCTCCAGGAGAGCCGCGCGGCCGCGCCGCGTCCGGACGCCGTCGACGAGGCGTGACGGCGCGGGTCCGGCGCGCGAACGCGGGCGGCACCGCCGGCGCGGCCCTGGCCATCTCTTCCCGCGACGGGACATACCGGCGCCCCCGAGCCGCGCGCAGCGTGGCGGCGCGCTTTAAGCCAAATTAAACCAAGACAAAGACCCGTAAAGATGTAGAGAAGCTGCCGCGTCCGGAGCTGATCTACAGCGCATGAGCGGACGGCATGCTTCGCTCTGACGTTGGAAATCGGGTCCTGACCATGCCGATCGAGACGTCGAGAGCCTGGGGCCGCGGCGAGCTGTACGAGACCCTGTGCCTCCTCGTGATCGGCGTCGGGATCTGGTTCGTCGGCGTCACGCTCGGGACCTTCGCGTATCTGAACAGCGTCGTCGTCACCTACAACCTTACCGACCTGCTGCTGCTCGCCGCCTGCATGGGCGTGGCGCAGTGGGGCGCCAGCATCCGCAAATCGATCATCCTCCGGCGGCTCATGCTCGAGCGCGCCGCCGCCGCCGCGCAGGCCGAGGCGATCGCCCGGCACGACGGGCTGACCGGCCTGGCGAACCGTCGCCGCTTCATCGACGCCGTGGAGCGGGCGCACGCGCCGGGCGCCGCGGACGCGGCGGTGCTCCTGATCGACCTCGACCGGTTCAAGCCGGTCAACGACCTCTACGGCCACGCGGCCGGGAACGCGGTCCTGTGCGCCGTGGCCGAGCGTCTCCAGAAGCTCGTGCCGTCGGGCGGCCTGGCGGCCCGGCTGGGCGGCGACGAGTTCGCCATGCTGGTCCCGCTCCGCTGCGAGAGCGAGGCGCTGCGGCGCCTCGCCCAGGCGGTCATCGCGCGCATCGCCGAGCCGGTGACGTGGAACCAGAACGACCTGAAGGTCGGCGCCACGGTCGGCGTCGCTGCGGTGGCGGCCGAGCACGGGGACGCCGACGCGATCCTGCACGCGGCCGACCTCGCCATGTACCAGGGCAAGAAGGACGGGCGCGGCAATGTCCGGTTCTTCCGCAGCGCCATGGACGCGGAGTTGCGCGCCCGCGCCCGCATGGAGACGGAACTTCGCCTCGCCATCGAGACGGGCGCGATCGAGCCCTTCTACCAGCCGGTGGTGTCGCTTCCCGAGAAGGAGATCGTCGGGGTCGAGGTCCTGGCGCGCTGGCGCCACCCGACCCGCGGGGTGGTGGGCCCGAGCGAGTTCATCCCGGTGGCCGAGGAGACCGGGATGATCGCGGATCTCAGCTACTCCCTGATCCGCCGCGCCTGCTTGGATGCCCGGGCTTGGCCGCCGCACCTGATCCTCGCGGTGAACATCGCCCCGCAGCAGTTCCAGGACGCGTGGCTCGCCCAGCGCATCCTCGGGATCCTGACCGAGACCGGCTTCCCGCCGCAGCGCCTGGAGGTCGAGATCACCGAGAGCGCCCTGATCCAGGACCTGGAGGCGACCCGGACGACCCTGCTGTCGCTGCGCGAACTCGGCGTGCGCATCGCGCTGGACGATTTCGGAACCGGCTATTCCAGCCTGTACCACCTGCGCGAACTGAAGTTCGACAAGCTGAAGATCGATCGCAGCTACGTCGACGCCATCACGATGAGCGACGAGCGGGCGAAGCTCGTCGACGCCATCATCAAGCTCGGGGCGAGCCTCGGCCTCTCCACCACCGCCGAGGGGATCGAGACCGACGCCAGCCTCGACTGGCTCTCCGAACAGGGCTGCCATTTCGGCCAGGGCTACCTGTTCGGCCACGCCATGCCGAAGGCCGAGATGGACGGCGTGCTCGCCGCCACGAGATCCCCGGCCCCGTTCCAGGATCTCGCGCGGGCCTCGTGAGGCGCGGGACGCCGCCCGCGCGGCCGCAACGCGCCGGTCAGCGCGGCGCCCGGTAGGCGGAGCCGTCGGCGGCCCCGAGCGGGTTCTCCACGAACCGGCCCGTCTCCGGGACCGCCACCCGGTCGAAGTCCGCCGCCAGGGCGTCGAGGGCGCGGCGCATCTCGGGCCCCTGCAGCGGCCGGCCGTGTCCGGTGATGACCCGCTCCGGGGCGAGCGCGGCGAGCGCCCGCACCGACGCGCGCGCCGCCGGCCAGTCGATCGTCAGGTACATCGGCGGCCCGTGCAGCTCCGGCGCCTGCGTCGCGACCGCGTAGGCGGATTCCTGCGCCGTCGTGATGAAGGCGTCGCCCGCGATCAGCGTCCGGTCGGCCTCCCGCCAGAACGAGACGTGGCCGGGCGCGTGGCCGGGCGTGTGGATCCAGCGCCAGCCGGGCAGGGGCGGCACCGAACCGTCTTCCGGCAGGGGGCGGAGCCGCCCGGAGACGTCGACCGGGCTCGTCGGGAACAGCGGCGACAAGCGGCCCAGGAGCCCGCCGCCGACGCTCGGATCCGGCGTCGGGTAGGCGGCGCTGCCGTCGAGATAGGGCCGCTCCAGGGCGTGCGCGTAGACCGGGACGTCCCAGTCCTCGGCGAGGTCCTGCAGGACGCCGACATGGTCGAAATGGCCGTGGGTCAGGACGATCGCGGCCGGCCGGGCGCCTGCGCCGAAGCGGGCCCGGGCCGCGGCCTCGATCCCGCGCTTGGCGCCGATCACGCCGGCATCGATCAGGACCCAGCCCCGGTCGCCCGCGCCGGGGGGCCCCACGAATACGACGTTGACCAGGACGTGGCGCTGGTAGGCGACGTCGTCGGTGATCGCGTGGGTGGCGTCGTCCCGCTCGGCGTCGCGGCGGGGATCGTCGGCCCGGGCCTGCGGGTCGACGGGGATCTGCTGGGCCATCTGGGGCGGCTCCCGTGCGCGGTCGCGGATGGGACGGTCGGGCTCGCGGTCCGGGTGTCCCGGCGCCGGTTGGCGCGAGCGCCCGTACCCTGGCCAACCGGCCTCTCCCGGGCGTGTTCCTGACGTCGTCTCCTCTCCTGATCCGGCCCCGCACGGGGCGCCGCGGCCTCACGCCTGTCGACACGGACCCCATATTGGCGGCATCGATACCGGCCGCCCCGACGCGCCGTCGAAGGTCACAGCATGGCACCGAGCCCTCTCGCCCTCATCGCCTCCGCCGCCCTCGTCGCCGTGATCGCCACCGGCACCGGGGCGATCGTCCTCCAGCAGGGCTCGCGGTTCAGCCATTCCCGGAAGGTCGGCGGCCCGTTCACGATGGCGGATCTCGACGGCCGCCCGGTGACCCAGGCCGACCTCCGCGGCAAGCCGTCCGTCCTGTTCTTCGGCTTCACACACTGCCCGGACGTCTGCCCGACGACGCTCGCGACCCTGGCGTCGGCCCTCGGCCGGATGGGCCGCGACGCGGACCGCCTCAACGTCGTCTTCGTCACCCTCGACCCGGAGCGCGACACGCCCGACACCCTGCGGGCGTACCTGGCCTCGTTCGACCCGCGGATCCGCGGCTTCGTCGGCACGCCACAGCAGGTCGCCCGCATGGCCGACGCCTACCACGTCGCCTACAAGCGCGTGCCGACCAAGGACGGCGACTACACGATGGAGCATTCCGCGACGGTCGCGCTGTTCGACAGGACCGGCCGCATGGTCGGCGAGATCGGCTACGGCGAGGACGAGGCCAACACCTTCGCGAAGCTGATCACCCTGGCGCTGCCGGGGCAGTGCCCGCCGGGGGGCGGCGCCAACCTCTGGACCACCGACGGCAGCACCGGCAGCTGCGGTCCGCGGAGCTGAGCCGCGGCCGGGAAATTGCGCCGCCGCGCCGGCGTGGCTAGAGGGCGGCGCGGGTCGCGAGGCCCGACCGAATCCGGGGGATTCCAGCTTGATCACGCGCCGCGTCCTGACAGCCATCGGGCTCCTCGCCCTCGCGCCGTATCCCGGCCTCGCCCGGGCCGCCGGCGGCGGGCCGCGCCTCGCACCGCCCGAGCCGATGGACCTCGACCGGCTGAAGGACCTCGCCCGGACGCTGCGGGACCGGCCCTACGCGTCGCCCCCGGAGGCGCCCGCCTCGGCGGCCCTCGACGCCCTGACCTACGGGCCGCTCCAGGAGATCCGCTACCCGCCGGGCCACGCCCTGTTCGCCGACAGCCCGTACCCGGTGACCTTCTTCCATCTCGGCAACTTCTTCCGCCACCCCGTGAAGGTCTACGCCCTGGAGGGCGGGCAGGCCCGCGAGGTGCTCTACGGCCACGACCTGTTCACCTACCCGCCCGGCAATCCGGCCAAGGACGTCCCCGATGGGGCGGGCTTCGCGGGGTTCCGGTTCCAGAAGGCGCCCGCGGGCCAGCCGGGCGACGACGGCGACTGGCTGGCCTTCCTGGGCGCCTCCTATTTCCGCGCCGCCGGCGACGGGGCGCAGTACGGCGCCTCGGCCCGGGGCATCGCCATCGACACGGCGCCGGGCCCCGGCAAGACCGAGGAGTTCCCGGTCTTCACCCGCTTCTACGTGAGCCCGGCCGCGGACGGCGCCGTGACCGTGCTGGCGCTCCTGGAGGGTCAGAGCCTCACCGGCGCCTACCGGTTCGTCGCCCGGAAGGAGCCGCACGTCGTCATCGACGTCGCCTGCACGGTCTACATGCGCAAGGCGGTCGAGCGCTTCGGCATGGCGCCCCTGACCTCGATGCTCTGGTACTCGGAGGGCATGAGCCGCTTCCTCGCGAGCGACTGGCGCCCCGAGGTGCACGATTCCGACGGCCTGCTGATGCAGACCGGCGCCGGCGAGCTGATCTGGCGGCCGCTCAACAACCCGCCCCGCCTCAGCGTCAGCGCCTTCGCGGACCGGTCGCCGAAGGGCTTCGGCCTGCTCCAGCGCGACCGCGCCTACGAGAACTACATCGACGACGGCTTCGAGGAGAACCGGCCCGACATCTGGGTCGAGCCGCAGGGCGATTGGGGCCGCGGCAGCGTCCAGCTCGTGGAGATCCCGACCCATCAGGAGACCGACGACAACATCGTCGCCCTCTGGGTGCCGGACGACGCGCCGCAGGCGGGGTCGGACCGCAGCTTCGCCTACCGGCTGCGCTGGACCGTCAAGGAGCCGGTCGCCACCGACCTCGCCCGGTGCGTCGCGACCCGGGCCACCAAGGCCGCGTGGCTCGCGGATGCCGACAGGCGCCCGGGCCGGGCCAACCTCGTGCGGCAGTTCGTGCTGGAATTCGAGGGCGCGGCCCTGTCGGGCCTCGATCCCGAGAAGGCGACGGTCGCGCTCACCCTGTCGCGCGGCAGCGTCGACGAAGTGGGCGCCACCTGGGCGCCCTACGGCAAGCCGAGCCCCTGGCGGGTCTTTCTCAAGGTCTACGCCGAGGGTCCGGATCCGGTGGAGATGCGCCTGCAGCTGAAATCCGGGGACCGGCTGCTGTCCGAGACCTGGGCCTACCAGTACTACCCGCAGGCACCCGGCACGGTGCTGTGAGCGCCGCCGCCGGATCTCCGGTCACCCGGACAGGTCCGGCGCCGGGCGGGCGCGACCCGGCCCGGCCCATCGTCGCATCGGAGACTGCCATGCCCGGCGAGACACCGCACGGTCCGCACCTCCCGGAGGCGCTGACGCGGCTCCTCAAGGCACCCCGGGCGGCGATCTGGCCGACACCGGAGGACCGGAACCGCCTGCGCCCCGGCCGGTCGCGACCGCGGCAGCCGAGCCGCGCCGTGCTGGGTGTCTGGATCTGGGCGATCCTCTACAACGTCCTCGGCTTCGCGATCCTCGCGGCCCTGTGGTGGACGATGCGCTGACCCGATGAGCCGACACGCCCCGATCCCCGCCCGAGCGATCCTCGCGGCCATCCTCCTGCTCGGCCTCGCCGCCGCCCCCTCCGCGGCGCAGAGCCAGGGGGACGCGCTCAACGCCGACGACGGCACCGGGGCGGTCAAGGTCTGCTCGCCCGTGGCGATGCCGCGCTGGCGGTCCATGACCCCGGTGCCGAAGACCTGGACCTTCCTGGACTGCATGGGCTTCGCGGGCGAGATGGGCGCGACCCACTTCCAGCTCGGCTGCCTCTTCGCCAACGTCACGCCCCACGCCCAGAAATACGCCTGGGGCGCGATGGTGCCGATCGAGAAGTCGGCCATGGCCAAGGCGCAGCCGCCGATCCCGAATTGCGGCTGGTAGGGCCCGCGCTCAGCCGTCGGCGGGCTGCCAGTCTAGGTCGAGGGTGAGGCGGGCGCGGAAGACCGTGCTGCCGGTCGCGTCGCGGACCCGCGCCTCCAGCACCAGACCGGCATCTCCGGGGGCCGGCCGGTCCGCCCGGACGCGGAGCCGGTCATGCACGGCCTCGATCAGGGCCTCGGTCGCCGACAGGCACGCCGCGTGACGATCGGCGAAGGGCAGCCCCTCCTCATCGAGGGACAGGCCGCGGTCGTCGGTGAAATCGGTGAAGTAGCGCATGGCGCAGAACCTCACGGCCAGCTGAGGAGCGTGCGCCGCGACCTGAGCGATGTCGTTAACCTGTGTGTGGGCACCGCACGGCCTCGCACGACGGGCCGCCGGATCCTCGCGCCGCGGCCCGCGCGGAGAACGCGGTCGCGCGGGCCGCGATCCGCCCGCCCTCGGAAAAATGTATGAGTGTGGACAGACGCCGCGCCTGCGGCACGGACAGATCGGGCCCCGAACCCTCTGCACGAAAGTACGATATGGCCGGCGCGGTGGGCCCGGTACCCGTGGGTGCGCGAACTGCCGCAGCCGCCCTATCGCGGGCCGCCCTTGCGCGGCCCGCCCGTCTCGGCGGACACTCGGCGGCCGGTAACCCGCGCGGCGTGGTTCACGCCGATCCGACACGCCGCTCAGGCCCGAGACGCCGTTCCCGATGGCGCGGCACGCGGTCCTCGACGGGCGCTCCGAAGGCCCGCTGGCCGATCCTCGAAGGGGATGTGACCTGCCCCGCTTCTTCCTCAACGTCCGGCGGCACGGCACGCTGATCGCCGATCGGGAGGGCGACGAGCTGCCCGATCGGACGGCGGCCGAGCACCTCGCGCGCGACATCCTGCGCGAGATGCGCCGCCTGCCGCATGTCTACGGCGCGCCGCGCGGCTGGCGCGCCGACACCTTCGTGATCACCGACGAGGCCGGCGCAGTGGTGGCCGAAGTCCCCTACGCCAGCGTGCTCTGAGGCCGCCGCAGCGGGCCGATCAGGCGCTCGTACTCGGCCTCGGCCGGGCCGTAGGTCTGGCCGGCGGCCTCTTCCAGGCGGGTGCGGCTCAGGACCCGGATCCGGCCGCGCCGGGCCCGGATCAGGCCGGCGCCCTCCAGGGTGTGGATCGCGACCGTGACGGTCGGGCGGCGCACGCCGAGCATGATCGACAGGAACTCGTGCGTCACCGACAGGTCGTCGCCGTCCTGCCGGTCGTGGTACATGAGGAGCCACCGCGCGAGCCGCTCCTCGGCGGGCGCGCCCGCGTTGGCGATCGCGGTCTGGGCCACCTGGACCAGGAAGGTCTGGACGTAGCGCAGCAACAGGTTGCGCAGCGACGGGCTGGATCTCAGCGCGTCGCGCAGGGCCGGCACGGAGATCCGGCGCCCCCGGCCGGCGACCTGCATGAAGATCTGGTACGGGATCGTGTCGGTTCCGAGCAGCAGCGCCGGCGTGGCCATGCCGTCGCGTCCGAACAGGCCGACCTCGATGCGGCCGCCCTCGGCGAGGGTCGACACCACCGAGCACAGGCCGGTGTCGATGAAGACCGCGTGCGGGATCGCGGCCGCCGGCTCGACGAGCACTTTGCCGAGGGGCAGGTCGATCGCCTCCAGATGAGGCCCGAGCAGTGCCCCATCCGCCTCGGATAGGGCGGCCAGGAGGCGGTTCTGATGCGGCATCGGCAAACGCGTACGCAGAGGTCGATCACCGCGCTCCGACACTCGTGCGGGAACCGCGGCGCACCCCAGAGCCATGCTCGGATCAACACGCAATAGCGAGCGGATATTGCATCTAGCAGGGGAAGGGTCTGCAATCAGACAAAGCTTTGCCGGCGGATTCCGGATGTCCCGGCAACCGCGCGCGGATGAATGCGCAAACCTTCCTTTAAGATCTGCCCGCAGACTGCCGGGTGGCGGATCGGGATGTGACCGGGGTGCGGCGCGTCCCGCAGCGCCGAGCATTTGCCACGAGCACTGGCACCAGCACTTGCCAACAGCGGCGTGCACGGTCGCGCTTTGACGCGCGGGTCGGATCGCGTTACAGAAAGTGCGACGGAACAAGCAAGAACCATGCCGTGAGCAGCGTGGCTCCGGCTGGCGAACCGCGCCGGAAGGGCATCGGGGCTTCGCATGAGTTTGGTGCAACGGCTGGAAGTGCGTCAGGGCCAGGCCCTGGTGATGACGCCGCAGCTCCTTCAGGCGATCAAGCTTCTCCAACTCTCGCACCTCGATCTCTCGGCCTACGTCGAGGCCGAGCTGGAACGCAACCCGCTGCTGGAGCGCGCCGAGCCGGACCTGCCGGGTGCGGGCGACGCCGCCGAATCGGGCAGCCATGCCGAGGAGTCGGGGTCCGACGGCTTCGACGCGCCGGAGCCCGACTCGTGGCTCTCGGCCGACCTCAATCCGAGCCGCGGCGAGATCGAGAGCGACTTCGACACGCGCCTCGACAACGTGTTCCCCGACGAGAGCCCCGTCCAGGCGCGCGAGGCGGGCGGGGGCGACATGCTCTCGCTGACGCCCCCGCCCTACGGCAGCACCGGCGGCAGCTTCGACGCCGAGGCGCCCGATTTCGAGGCGACCCTCACCGCCGAGACCTCGCTGCGCGAGCACCTCGCGGGCCAGCTCGACCTCGCGACCCGGGATCCGGCCGAGCGGCTGATCGGCGGCTTCCTGATCGACGCCGTCGACGAGGCCGGCTACCTGCGCGAGACGGTGGAGGGCGTGGCCGAGCGGCTCGGCGCCGACCCGGCCCTCGTCGGCCGGATGCTGGCGCTGGTCCAGACCTTCGACCCGCCCGGGATCGCGGCGCGCGACCTCGCCGAGTGCCTCGCGATCCAGCTGCGCGAGCGCGACCGGTTCGACCCGGCGATGCAGGCGCTGGTCTCGCGGCTCGACCTCGTGGCCAAGCGCGACTTCGCGGCCCTGCGCCGGCTCTGCGGCGTCGACGACGAGGACCTCGTCGACATGCTGGGCGAGATCCGCCGCCTGGATCCGAAGCCCGGCCGGGCCTTCGGGTCGAGCGCCGTCGAGGTCCTTGTCCCGGACGTGTTCGTGCGCGCCGCGCCGGACGGCTCATGGCTGGTCGAGCTGAACAGCGAGGCGCTGCCCCGGGTCTTGGTGAACCAGAGCTACTACGCCCGCGTCTCGCGCAACGCCGCCGCGGAGGGCGACAAGGCCTTCCTGTCGGAGGCCCTCCAGAACGCCAACTGGCTGACCCGCTCGCTGGAGCAGCGCGCCCGCACCATCCTGAAGGTCGCCACCGAGATCGTCCGCCAGCAGGACGGTTTCTTCGTCCACGGCGTCACCCACCTGCGGCCGCTGAACCTCAAGACCGTGGCCGAGGCGATCGGCATGCACGAATCGACCGTCTCGCGGGTCACCTCCAACAAGGCCATCGGCACGAGCCGCGGCACCCTGGAGATGAAGTACTTCTTCACCGCGGCGATCCCCGGGGCGGCCGGTGCGGCCGCCCACTCCTCCGAGGCGGTGCGCCACCGCATCAAGCAGCTCGTCGACGGCGAGACGCCGGACGACGTGCTGTCCGATGACGCCCTGGTGCAGAAGCTGCGCGGGGAGGGCGTCGACATCGCGCGGCGCACGGTGGCGAAGTACCGGGAATCCCTCCGGATCCCGAGCTCGATCGAGCGCCGCCGGGAGCGGTTCGCCCACGGTTCGGGCCAGCACGTCGCTCTGGCGCTGCGCTGATCGGCCCGGACGGGGTTGCGCCGGGCGCCCGTCCGGCCCATCCGTCTTGGCCTTCGATCGACGCCTGGACCTGCGATGACCCCGACCGGAACGCCCTCGCGCAGCCTCACCGCCATCGTGCTCGCGGCCGGGAAGGGCACGCGGATGCGCTCGGACCTGCCGAAGGTGCTGCACCGGATCGCCGGGCGCAGCATGCTCGGCCACGTCCTGGCCGCCGTTCAGGCGGCGGGCGCGGGCCGGATCGCCGTGGTGGCCGAGCCCGGCCGCGACGACGTCGCCGCCGAGATCGCGCGGGCCGCCCCCGGCGCCAGGGTCTTCCCGCAGGCCGAGCGCCTCGGCACCGCCCACGCGGTGCTCGCCGCCCGGGAGATCCTGGCCGACCCCGACGACGACGTGGTGATCGCCTTCGGCGACACGCCGCTCGTCTCGGCCGACACCTTCCTGCGCCTCCGCGCGCCCCTGGCCGACGGCGCCGCGGTGGCCGTGCTGGCCTTCGAGACGGCGACGCCCTCCGGCTACGGGCGGGTGCTGACCGAGGGCGACCGCGTGCTCGCCATCCGCGAGGAGAAGGACGCGAGCGCCGCCGAGCGGGCCGTGACCCTGTGCAATGCCGGGCTGATGGCGCTCGCCGGACGGCACGCCCTGGCGCTGCTCACCCGCATCGGCAACGACAACGCCGCCGGCGAGTACTACCTGCCCGACGCGGTGGCGCTGGCGGTGGCCGACGGGCTGCCCGTCACGGTCGTGCCGGTGGACGAGGCCGAGGCGCAGGGCGTGAACGACCGGGTGCAGCTCAGCGTGGCGGAGGCCGCGATCCAGGCGCAGCTGCGCCGCGGCGCCATGCTGGGCGGCGCCACGCTGATCGCCCCCGAGACGGTGTTCCTCAGCCACGACACGGTGCTGGGGCGCGACGTGATCGTCGAGCCCAACGTGGTGTTCGGCCCCGGCGTGCGGGTCGCGGAGGGCTGCACCGTGCGGGCCTTCGCGCATCTCACCGAGACCAGCCTGGAGCCGGGCGTGAAGATCGGACCGTTCGTGCGGCTGCGCGGTCACGCTGTTCTGGAGGCCGGCGCGGAACTCGGCAATTTCGTCGAGCTGAAGAACGCCCGGATGGGGGCCGGCGCCAAGGCCGCGCACCTCACCTATCTCGGCGACGCGGAGGTCGGCGCCAAGGCGAATATCGGCGCCGGCACGATCACCTGCAATTACGACGGCGTGCTCAAGCACCGGACCACGATCGGCGCGGGGGCGTTCATCGGCTCGAACTCGGCCCTGGTCGCCCCCGTCTCGGTGGGGGAGGGCGCCTACGTCGCCTCCGGCTCGGTGATCACCGACGACGTGCCGGCGGACGCCATGGCGGTGGCCCGGGGCCGGCAGGCGGTGAAGCCGGGCTGGGCCAGGGAGAAGCGCGCGGCGCTGCAGGCCGAGAAGGCGCGGCGCGGCAAGGCGTGAGGCCGGCCAGGGCGCGCGAGCGGGGCTGGCCCTGCGCCGTGCCGATCCGGTAGAAGTCCCGCTCGGCCCCGCACGGCGCGGGGCGGCCCGGACCTTGCGCACGACCTGCGCGCGGCCATCCGGGCGCGACAGCGAGAGACACTCCTATGTGCGGCATCGTCGGCATCGTCGGGCGCGACGCGGTGGCGGGGCAGGTGATCGAGGCCCTGCGGCGGCTCGAGTACCGCGGCTACGATTCCGCCGGCATCGCCACCCTGGAGCACGGCCGGCTGGCGCGGCGCCGGGCCTCGGGCAAGCTGGTCAACCTGGAGGCCAGGCTCGCCCAGGAGCCGCTCACCGGCACGATCGGCATCGGCCACACTCGCTGGGCGACCCACGGCCGGCCCAACGAGACCAACGCCCACCCGCACGCCACCAAGCGCCTGGCCGTCGTGCACAACGGCATCATCGAGAATTTCCGCGAGCTCAAGCAGGAGCTGAAGGCCGACGGCGTCGTCTTCGAGACCGAGACCGACACCGAGGTCGTCGCCCAGCTCGTCAGCCGCAACATGGACCGGCAGATGGGGCCGGTGGAGGCCGTGGCCGCAGCCCTGCCGCGGCTGCGCGGCGCCTTCGCGCTGGGCTTCCTCTTCTCCGGCGAGGAGAACCTGCTGATCGGGGCCCGCCACGGCGCGCCGCTGGCCATCGGCTTCGGCGAGGGCGAGACCTACCTGGGCTCCGACGCCCTGGCGCTGGCGCCGTTCACCGACGCCATCACGTATCTCGACGAGGGCGATTGGGCGATCCTGACCCGGGGCGGCGCCGAGATCCGCGACGCGTCGGGCGCCACGGTCGAGCGCGCCCGGCAGACGATCGCCACGCAGGCCTACCGGATCGACAAGGGCGAGTACCGCCACTTCATGGCCAAGGAGATCCACGAGCAGCCCGAGGTGGTGGGCCGCACGCTCGCCCACTACGTCGACATGGCGCAGGGGCGGGTGGCACTGCCCGAGGCGCTGCCCTTCGACTTCGCCAAGCTCAGCCGCGTCTACATCACCGCCTGCGGCACGGCCTACTACGCGGGGCTCGTCGCCCGGTACTGGTTCGAGCAGGTGGCGCGCCTGCCGGTGGAGATCGACGTCGCCTCCGAGGCCCGCTACCGCGAGGCGCCGCTCGAGAAGGACGGGCTGACGCTGGTCATCTCGCAGTCGGGCGAGACCGCCGACACGCTCGCCTCGCTCCGCTACGCGAAGTCCCAGGGCCAGCACACGCTGAGCGTGGTCAATGTGCCGACCTCGACCATCGCGCGGGAATCCTCCGTGGTGATGCCGACGCTGGCGGGGCCGGAGATCGGCGTCGCCTCCACCAAGGCGTTCTCGTGCCAGCTCACCGTGCTGCTCTGCCTCGCCATCGCGGCGGGGCGCGCCCGCGGCACCCTCGACGCGGCGGGCGAGCGGCGGCTGATCGACGGCCTGATCAAGGCGCCGGGCCTGATGGCCGAGGCGCTCACCCACGAGGCGGCGATCGAGGGTCTGGCCCGGGAGGTCGCGAAGGCGCGGGACGTGCTCTATCTCGGCCGCGGCACCAGCTACCCGATGGCGTTGGAGGGCGCGCTGAAGCTCAAGGAGATCAGCTACATCCACGCCGAGGGCTACGCGGCGGGCGAGCTGAAGCACGGGCCGATCGCCCTGATCGACGAGAGCGTGCCGGTGATCGTCATCGCGCCGCACGACGCGGTGTTCGAGAAGACCGTCTCGAACATGCAGGAGGTGGCCGCCCGCGGCGGCCGGATCGTGCTCATCGGCGACGCCAAGGGGGCCGCCGAGCACGGGCTCGACACGCTCGCGACCTTCACCATGCCGGCGCTCGACCCGACGGTGGCGCCGATCGTGTACGCGGTGCCGATCCAGCTGCTCGCCTACCACACGGCGGTGTTCATGGGGAAAGACGTCGACCAGCCGCGGAATCTGGCCAAGTCGGTGACTGTGGAATAGCCGCCGCCGATCGCACCCACGTGCGGTTCGGAAGCGGCGCCGTCTTCGCGAGCGGAGCGAAGCGATCCCGTCGGCGCCACGTTCACGAAGTTCGCGCGACCCTGGGTTGCTTCGCTCCGCTCGCGATGATCGTCCCGCAATCCCGTTGATCCCGGTACGAGGCCCCCATGACCGCCCATGACACCGACGTCCTCCGCTGGCTCGACGGGCAGGAGGGCGCGATGCTGGCGCTCCTCGAGGAGCTCGTGAACATCGATTCCGGCTCCTACGACAAGCCGGGCGTCGACGCGGTCGGAATCCGCATCGCGGAGTTCCTCGCCGGCCACGGCATCCCGGTCGCGACGATCCCGGTGGACGGCTACGGCGACGCGCTGAAGGCGAGCGTGGCCGGATCGGGCGGCGGCAACCGGCCGGTCGTGCTCATGGGCCATCGCGACACCGTCTTCCCGAAGGGGGAGCCGGCGCGGCGGCCGTTCCGGGTCGCCGACGGCCGCGCCTACGGGCCGGGCGTCGCCGACATGAAGGCGGGCCTCGTGATGAACGCCTTCGTGCTGGCCGCCTACCACCGAGCCGGCGGCGCGCCGGTGCCGCTCGTCGGCCTGTTCACCAGCGACGAGGAGATCGGCTCGCCGGCCTGCCGCCCGATCATCGAGGAGACCGCCCGGGGCGCCCGCGCGGTGCTGAATTCCGAGCCGGGGCGGCCGACCGGCAACGTCGTCACCGGCCGCAAGGGCGGGGTGTTCATGCACCTCGAGGTGCTCGGCAGGGCGGCCCATTCCGGCGGCAACTACGCCGACGGGCGCAGCGCCATCCTGGAGCTCGCCCACAAGACCGTCGCGCTCCACGCGCTCACCGACCTCGACCGCGGCACCACGGTGAATGTCGGCCTGGTCTCCGGCGGCCAGTCGGTGAACACCGTGGCGCCCCGGGTGACCTGCGAGATCGACCTGCGCTACGTGACCCCGCCCGACCGCGAGGCCGCCATGGACCGGATCGCCGCGATCGTGGCCGGATCGACGGTGCCGGACACGACCGCGCATCTCACCATCAAGGGCGAGTTCCTGCCGCTCGTGCAGGACGAGGCCTCGCGGGCCCTGTTCGAGACCTACGCAAGGGTGAGCGCGGAGGGCGGCAACCCCGTCACCGGCGAGTTCGCCGGCGGCTGCGCCGATTCGGGCTTCACCGCCAGCGTCGGCTGCCCCACGCTCTGCGCCGTGGGCCCGTTGGGCGGCAAGGCCCACTCGCCCGAGGAGTACCTGGAGGTGGGAAGCCTCGTGCCGCGGGCGCGCGCGGTGGCCGAGACCATCGCGGCGCTCTGACGGCTCAGAGGCCGACCATCGCCAGCCCGGCGGCGCCGTAGCGGTCGCCGGTCACCGCCCCGGCGGGCATCGCGTCCGCGATGGCCCGCAGGTCGGCCTCGGCCAGGACGAGACCGGCCGCCGCCGCGTTCTCCTCGAGGTTCCGGATCTTGCGGGCGCCCGGGATCGGCACGATGAAGTCGCCCTGGTTCAGCACCCAGGCGATGGCGAGCTGGGCCGGCGTCACGCCCTTGTCGCGCGCCAGGGCGGCGAGCGTGTCGAGCAGCCGCTGGTTGGCCGCGAGGTTCTCCGCCGCGAAGCGCGGCATCGTGCGGCGGTAATCGTCAGCGGCGAGGCTGTCGCGGTCGCGGATCGCGCCAGTCAGGAGTCCGCGCCCCAGGGGGCTGTACGGCACGAAGCCGATCCCGAGTTCGCGGCAGGTCGGCAGCACCTCGGCCTCGGGGTCGCGGCTCCAGAGGGAGTACTCGCTCTGCACGGCGGCGATGGGGTGGACCGCGTGGGCCCGCCGGATCGTGGCCGCGCCGGCCTCGGACAGGCCGAGCGCCCGGACCTTGCCGGCCCGCACGAGATCGGCCATGGCGCCGACGGTGTCCTCGATCGGTACCGCCGGATCCACCCGGTGCTGGTAGAACAGGTCGATGACGTCGACGCCGAGGCGCCGGAGCGAGGCCTCGCAGACCGCCCGGACGTGCTCGGGCCGGCTGTCGACGCCGATGATCCGGTCGGGACCCTGGCCGGTCTCGGAGATCTTGAACCCGAACTTGGTGGCGATGATCACCCGGTCGCGGACCGGCGCCAGGGCCTTGCCCACCAGCTTCTCGTTCTCGAACGGGCCGTACATCTCGGCCGTGTCGAAGAGGGTAATGCCAAGGTCGACGGCGCGGCGCAGCGTGGCGGTGGCCTCGCCCTCGGGCTGGCCGCCATAGGCGTAGCTCATGCCCATGCAGCCGAGGCCGAGGGCGTAGACGGTGAGTTCGGTTCCGAGTCGGCGGTGATCCATGCGGGCCTCCCGTGATGCGGGCCGGACTTCGCACGGGGCGCCGGCGGCGATAATCCGTGACCTGCGGCGCAGGCTGTTCTATGCGGCTCAACAGTGAGACGCGCCGACCTCCCCGCCCTGTCGCTCTTCGCCGCGGTCGCGGCGCGCCGGAGTTTCCGCGGCGCCGCGCGCGATCTCGGGCTCTCGGTCTCGGCGGTGAGCCACGCGATCAACGGCCTGGAGGCGAGCCTCGGCGTGCGCCTCCTCGCGCGGACGACTCGCAGCGTCGCCCCGACCGAGGCGGGCCAGCGCCTGCTCGACGGGCTCGAGCCCGCCCTCGCGGCGATCGCCGACGCCATCGAGGTGGCGACGGCCGCGGAGCGGCGGCTCACCGGGACGCTGCGGATCTCGGTGCCGCGGTCGGCCGCCGAGATGCTGCTGGTGCCGCTCGCCGTCGCCTTCACCCGCGCGCATCCGGGCGTCGAGATCGAGATCCGCGCGCAGGACGGCTTCCGCGACATCGTCGCCGAGGGGTTCGATGCCGGCGTCCGCTTCGCCGAGAGCCTGGACCAGGACATGATCGCGGTGCCGCTCGGCCCGCCGCAGCGCGGCGCGATCGTCGCCGCGCCGGACTATCTCGCCCGCCACGGAACGCCCGCGGACCCGCAGGACCTGCACCGGCATGTCTGCGTCCGGCGCCGCTTCCCGAGCGGCGGCCTCTACCTCTGGGAACTCGAGAAGGACGGGATCGCCCAGTCGATCCCGGTCACCGGCACCCTCGTCCTCGACGATGACGGACTGGTGGCCGAAGCGGCGCGCGGCGGCGCCGGCCTCGCCTACCTCTTCGAGGCGCAGGTGGCGGCCGACATCGCGGCCGGCCGCCTGATCCGGGTCCTCGACGCGTGGTGCCCGCCCTTCCCGGGCTTCTTCCTCTACTACCCGAGCCGCCTCCAGATGCGGCCGCTGCTCCGGAGTTTCGTCGATCACGTCCGCGGCCGCTAGCGCCGCCGGCCCGCCTAGGGGCGCAGGGCCGCCACGAGGCGCAGCAGGAAGCCGTCGAGGGCCGCCTTGTCGATCCAGCGCAGGACCGCCACGAGGTCGTGCTCGGGATCGCACCAGATCACGTTGTTGCCCGCCCCGAGGGCGCTGAAGGCCGAGGCCGGCAGCTGCGGCCTGGCGGCCGCGCCGCGGTTCAACCACCAGAGGTAGCCGTAGCTGTCGAGGGTCGGAGAGGGCGTCAGCATGGCGCGGATCCAGCGCTCCGAGAGGAGCTGCCGCCCGTTCCAGGCGCCGCCGCGGGCGACGAGGAGGCCGAAGCGCGCGTGGTCGTCGGCCCCGATGAACAGGCCGCCGCCCCAGTGGCCGCCGCCGGGGACCGACTGGACCCGCGCGCCGTCGACCGCGACCCAGGCCGTGTCGTAGCCGTGCCACGCCCAGTCGCGGGAGGCGCCGATCGGATCCATGATCCGCTCGCGGAGCACCTCCGGGAGGGCCCGGCCGAAGCGGCGCATCAGGCAGTACGACAGCAGGTTCACCCGGACGTCGTTGTACTCGTAGTAGGTGCCGGGGCGCCGCAGCGCCCGCGCCTCGCCCTTGCGGCTGTTGTCGGCGCCCGGGCCGATCTGCCGGAAATGATCGACCTGATCGGACTTGCCGAACAGCGTCCCCTGCCACTCGCTCGACTGCTGCAGGAGGTGGCGCCACGTGACCGCGCCGTTGTGCGGGCCGTCGAGGAGCGGGTCGGGGACGCTGTCGCGCACCGGCGCGTCGACGTCGGGGATCAGGCCGTCGTCGTGGGCGAGGCCGGCCAGCACCGCGAGGTAGCTCTTGGCGATCGAGAAGGTCATGTCCGGACGGGCGGTGTCGCCCCAGGCGGCGACGCGCCGGCCGCCCTTCAGGATCACGCCCGCCGGGCCGCCCCGCGGACGCACCGGCCCGTCGATGGCGCTCCAGGGCCCGGTCTCGTTCCACTCGACGATCCCGACGTAGCGCCCGTCGGGATAGTACAGGCCGCGCGGCCACGCGCTCTCGTGGGCCTCCGCGAAGCCGACCGCCTCCGCGAGCCGCGCGGCATCGAGCCCCGCCGCTTCCGGGTCCTGTCCCGCCCAGTCATCCGTCGGCCAGTACGGCCCGGTCGCTTCGGTCACGCGCGTCTCCTGACGGTCCTCTCCGGTCCGGGCGCATGCAGGGCCTGCGCCGCGGATCGGATTCTCCGTAGAGCCATCGGCCCCGCCAGGGCAGGGCGCGCGCCGCGGTTCGGGCCTCGCCCCGCACGACGGGGCCGGATGTGTCAGCCCTTCCCGGTGAAGCGCACGGCGCAGCCCGGACGGGCCGCGACGAGGTCCGCGCCGCGCGCGCGGCCCAGGACCATGCAGGCGGTCGACAGCCCGTCGGCGACGAGCCCCGTCGGCGCGGTGACCGTCACCGACGACAGGCCGCGCGGCGACCGGCCGGTGGCCGGATCGAAGATGTGGTGGTCGGTGCGGTCGTCCGAGAAGCTCATGTTGTAGTCGCCCGAGGTCGCGGCGAAGCCGGTGAAAGGAGCGATGACGGCGGCGATGTCGCCGGGATGGCGGGGATCGGCCAGCCCGAGGCGCCAGGGCGCGCCGTCCGGATGCGCGCCGGCGGCGCCGAACTCGCCGGTATCCACGAAGGCGTCCGCGATGCCGCGCGCCCGGAGCGCCGCCATGACCTGGTCGGCGGCGTAGCCCTGGATCAGGGCGTTCAGCGTCAGGGCCGTCCCGGGCTCCAGGACGATCCGGTCCGTCGCGACCCGCACGCGCCGCCAGCCGACCCGCGCCAGGGCTCCCCGCAGGGCCTCCGCCCCGGGGCGCTCGCCGCGGGCGGCCGCGCCGGCCCAGAGCGGCCAGAGCGGCTGGACGGTCGGGTCGAAGGCGCCGCCGGTCTCGGCCGCGAGGGCGAGGGCGAAGCGCAGCAGGGCGAGCAGGTGCGGGTCGGGCGCCTCGAGGGAGCCGTCCCGGTTGAGACGGGCCAGGGCGCTGTCGGCCCGGAACAGGCTGGCGGCCGCCTCCACGGCGCGCATCGCCGCGAACCCGTCGTCGAGCGCGGCCTCGACCGCGGACGGGTCGGACCCGGCGGCGGTGAGGGCCACGGTGGTGCCGAAGGCGAGGCCGGCGCGGGTGCGCAGCGCCAGCCCGCGCGCCGCCGCGGCGGCGCGGAACGCCGCGACACC